>NZ_JBSFYP010000025.1:0-9967 GCF_053599835.1 Micromonospora sp. NPDC005163 | reverse complement strand
GCTCGCAACACCGGCTCACTCCTAGCGCTCATGGCGCGCACTCGACGATGACGTCCAGTGCCCGCTCGAAGGCCGGCCGGGACACCCCGGCGCTGACGGTGAGGCGCAGCCGGGAGCGGTTGTCCGGGGTCGACGGCGGCCGGAAGCAGCCCACCGCGACACCCCGGTCCCGGCAGTCGGCGGCCCAGGTCGTCGCCGCCTCCGGCCCGGGGGCGGTCACCGAGATCACGGCCGCGTCCGGCGCGGAGACGGTCAACCCGGCCGTACGCAGCCGGTCGACCGCGAGGGCCACCCGCTCGGCCAGCTCGGTACGCAGGTCATCACCGGCCCGGGCCAGCCGCAGCGCGGCGTGCACCCCGGCGGCGACCGCCGGCGGCAGCGCGGTGTCGAAGATGAACGTGCGGCCGGTCTCGACCAGGTGCCGGACGAACTCGGCCGGGCCGGCGACCACCCCGCCCGCGCCACCGAGCGCCTTGGACAGGGTTGCGGTGACCACCACGTCCGGTTCGCCGGCGAGCCCGGCGGCGGCGACCGCCCCGGCGCCGGCCGGACCGGTCACGCCGAGCGCGTGCGCGTCGTCGACCAGCAGCAGCGCGCCGTAGCGGCGGGCCACCGCGTGCAGCCGGGCCAGCGGGGCGAGATCGCCGTCGACCGAGAAGACCGACTCGGTGACCACCACCGCCGGGCGGCCCGGGGCCACCGCGAGCGCGGCGGCCACCGCCGTCACGTCGGCGTGGGCGGTGACCACGGTCTCCGCGCCGGAGATCCGGCAGCCGTCGATCAGGGACGCGTGGTTGTGCGCGTCGGAGACGAGCAGCGTCCGGGGTTGGACGAGGGCACGCAACGCACCCAGGTTGGCCAGGTAGCCGGAGGAGAAGACGAGGGACCGGTCGGTGCCCAGCCACTGCGCCAGCTCGTCCTCCAGCGCCTGGTGCGCGTCGGTGGAGCCGCGCACGAGGCGCGACCCGGTGGCCCCCAGCCCGTACGCCGACAGCGCCGCCGCGGCGGCACCGGTGACCTCCGGGTGGGTGGCCAGGCCGAGGTAGTCGTTGCCGGCCAGGTCGATCATGCCGTCGGCGGCGGGACGCGGGTGCAGCCGCCGGGTCAGCCCGGCCTTCGCCCGCAGATCCGCACGGCGGTCGAGCGCCGCCAGCCAGTCCGCCACCGTCACCCCTTCGCCACCGTCCGCGCCGGTCACGCCGACACCCGCCGGGCGAAATTACCACCCGCCACCACCGGCCCGACGGATCCACTCGGTACGCGAGGTCGACCGCACCGAACGTGAGCCTCGCGGCTGGGCCGATGCGACGGCTGCCGCGTACCGCTAGATCCCGACCACGCCGGCCGTCCCGCTCGCCCGGCCGGCGGGCCGTTCCGGCTGACCGGGGGGCCTTGTAGGGTACGAGCCATGCCAGAGATCCTCGACCAGGCCCGTACCCAGGTCCTGGGTGACGGCGTCGGCCTCGACGAGGCCGGCGTCCTCGCCGTGCTGAACCTGCCCGACGAGCACCTGCCCGCCGCCCTCCAGCTCGCGCACGACGTGCGGATGCGGTGGTGTGGTCCGGAGGTCGAGGTCGAGGGAATCGTCTCGCTGAAGACGGGCGGCTGCCCGGAGGACTGCCACTTCTGCTCCCAGTCCGGCCTGTTCACCTCCCCGGTGCGCTCGGTCTGGCTGGACATCCCGTCCCTCGTCGAGGCGGCGAAGCAGACCGCGAAGACCGGGGCGACGGAGTTCTGCATCGTGGCCGCCGTCCGCGGCCCGGACGCCCGGCTAATGAAGCAGATGCGCGAGGGCGTCGCCGCCATCAAGGCCGAGGTCGACATCCAGGTCGCCGCGTCGCTGGGCATGCTCTCCCAGGAGCAGGTCGACGACCTGGTCGACATGGGCGTGCACCGCTACAACCACAACCTGGAGACCTGCCGGTCGTACTTCCCCAACGTGGTCACCACGCACTCCTGGGAGGAGCGCTGGGAGACGCTGCGGATGGTCCGCGACTCCGGCATGGAGGTCTGCTGCGGTGGCATCCTCGGCCTCGGCGAGACCGTCGAGCAGCGGGCGGAGTTCGCCGCGCAGCTCGCCGAACTGAACCCGCACGAGGTGCCGCTGAACTTCCTCAACCCCCGGCCCGGCACCCCGCTGGGTGACCGCCCGGTGGTGGAGGGCAAGGACGCCCTGCGGGCCATCGCCGCGTTCCGGCTGGCCATGCCGCGCACCATCCTGCGGTACGCGGGCGGCCGGGAGATCACCCTCGGTGACCTCGGCACCCGCGACGGTCTGCTCGGCGGGATCAACGCGGTGATCGTCGGCAACTACCTGACCACGCTGGGCAGGCCGGCGACCGCCGACCTGGACCTGCTGGACGAGCTGAAGATGCCGGTCAAGGCCCTCTCCGCCACGCTGTGACGGTCATGACGACGACGGAGCTGTGGTGCGACCGGTGCGGTGAGCCGGTGGCGGCCGGCGGCGCCCACCCGGGCTGCGCGTCGGCCCGCCAGCTGGAGCCGCCGCGATACTGCCACCGCTGCCGCCGCCGGATGAAGGTGCAGGTGCTGCCGGTCGGCTGGTCGGCGGTCTGCGTCGAGCACGGCGAGATCCGGGGCTGAGCCGATGCTGCGGGGGCGGGCGGTGACTCTGCGACCGGCGACGGTCGCGGACGTGCCGGCCCTCGCGGCGATCCGCGCCGATCCTGAGGTGCGCCGGTGGTGGCGGGGCGGCGACGACCTGGTGGAAGCCGTTCGCGCCGACCTGGCCGACGACGAGCTGACCCTGTACGCCATCGAGCACGACGGCCGGGTGATCGGCGCGATCCAGTGGTACGCCGAGCCGGACCCGGACTACCGGCACGCCAGCCTGGACATCTTCCTCGACCCTGCGGTACGCGGCGCCGGGCTCGGCGTAGACGCCATCCGCACCCTGGCCCGACACCTCATCGAGGAGTACGGCCACCACCGGTTCACCATCGACCCGGCGGCGGCGAACAGCGCCGCCATCCGCGCGTACGCCAAGGTCGGTTTCCGGCCGGTCGGGGTGCTGCGCCGCTACGAGCGCGGCGAGGACGGGCGCTGGCACGACGGCCTGCTGATGGACCTGCTCGCCGACGACCTGGTGGAGTGAGCGGCGGCACCACCGCGTCCACCGCCGATGTCCCGATCCGAGGGTCACCGGTCCATCCGGCCGGCCACCGACCACCGGCAGTGCCGGGTTCCACCTGATCAGCGGGCCGACGAGCCCGCCGACCGAGGAGGAACCATGTCCCGATTCCCGTCCTGGCGGGAACCGCTGATCGCGCTCGGCCTGGCCGCCGGGCCGGTCGTGGCGCTCGGCTTCACCCGCTTCGCGTACGCCCTGCTGCTGCCCGCCATGCGCGGCGACCTGCACTGGACGTACGCCCAGGCCGGCGGCCTGAACACCGCGAACGCCGCCGGCTACCTGCTGGGCGCCGGCACGGCCGTGTTCTGGGCCCGCCGGTTCGGCGACCGGGCCGCGTTCCTGGGCACCCTCGCGGTGAGCGCGCTCATCCTGCTGCTCACCGCCGCGAGCGCGGACTACCCCGTGCTGGGCCTGCTGCGTTTCGTGGGCGGGGTGACCACGGCGGTCACCTTCGTGCTCGGCTCGGCGCTCGCCGCCCGGGTGTCCGCCGGGGGTGGGCAGCGGCGGGCCGCGACGATGGTGGCCCTCTACATGGCCGGGGTCGGCATCGGGGTGGTGCTCTCCGGTCTGCTGGTGCCGGCGGCGCTCGCGGTGGCCGGGGACGCCGGGTGGCGGGTCGGCTGGCTGCTGCTCGGCGGGGCCGCCGTGCTCGCGGTCGTCCCGGCTCTGCTCGCCGTCCGCCGAGTCGCGCCCGTGACCGGGGTCACCCGCGCCGGCATGCCCCGGGCGGACCTGGAGCGGCTCGCCCCGACCTTCGTCTGGTACGTGCTCTTCGGCGCCGGCTACGTGAGCTACCTGACCTTCGTGATCGCGCTGCTGCGCGACGAGGGGCTGCGCACGCCGGGGGTCGCCGCGTTCTTCGTGACGCTCGGCCTCGCGTCCGCGCTGGCCACGCTCACCGTGTGGGGGCGGCTGGTCAGCCGGCTGCCCGGTGGCCGGGCACCGGCGTTGGTGTCCCTGGTGGTGCTGCTCGGCGTGCTGCCGGTGCTGCTGCTGCCCGCCGGGCTGCCCGCGGCACTGCTCTCGGCGGTGGTGTTCGGCAGCGCGTTCATGGCCGGTCCGACGGCGGCCACGGTGCTGGCCCGCCGGGCCCTGCCGGTCGGCGGCTGGACCGCCGGCATCGCCCTGCTGACGGTGGCGTTCTCGCTCGGCCAGGCGGTCGGTCCGCTGGTCTCCGGCGTGCTGTCGGACTCCGGCGGGATCGCGGTCGGCCTCTGGCTGTCGGTGGCGCTGCTCGCCGTCGCCGCGCTGGTCGCCCTGCGGCAGTCTGATCCCGCGCCGGCGGTCGTCCCCGAACCCGAACTCGCCTCCGGCCGGTGATCCCGGTGGTCTCCGGTCGGGACGCCGGCCGGAGACCACCGCCGGTCACTGGTGGCCGGAGATGCCGGTGGTGCGGAAGCGGGACCGGTAGGCGCCGGGGTTGACACCGACGTACCGCACGAAGATCCGCCGCATCGTCTCCGGCGAGCCGAAACCGACTCGCCGGGCCACCACGTCCAGGGTGTCGTCGCCGCGCTCCAGCAGGCCGCGCGCCGCCTCCACCCGGATCCGGTCCAGGTACCCGGCCGGGGTGGTGCCCAGCTCGGCCCGGAACAGCCGGGCCAGGTGCCGGGGGCTCACGCCGCCGAGCGCCGCCATGCCGGCCAGGTCGTACGACCGGGCCGGGTCGCCGACCACCGCGTCCAGCACCCGGCGGAGCACGGCGTTGCGGGTGCCCTCCACGCTGGTCCGGACGCTGAACTGGGACTGCCCGCCCGGGCGTTGGATGAAGACCACCAGGTGCCGGGCGACCGCGCGGGCGATCTCCGGGCCGAGGTCCGCCTCGACCAGCGCCAGCGTGAGGTCGATGCCGGCGGTGATCCCGGCCGAGGTGATGATCCGGCCGTCGGTGATGAAGATCGGATCCGGGTCGACCGTGACCGCCGGGAAGTGCGCGGAGAGCTGGTCGGCCAGGTCCCAGTGGGTGGTCACCCGCCGCCCGTCGAGCAGGCCGGCCGCGGCGAGGGCGAACGCCCCGGCGCAGACCGACGCGGTCCGTCGCGCCCCGGCGGCGAGCCGGCAGATCTGGTCCAGCAGCGCCCGGTCCGCGGCCGCCGCCTGCCAGTCGGGCGCGCCCGGCACGACGAGGGTGCCCACCGGCGCGACGACGTCGGGCAGCGCAACGTCGGCGCCGAGCCGGGCGCCGGCGCTGCTGACCACGTCCCGGCCGTCGGGCGAGGCGAGCACCGACCGGTACGCCCCGCCGTGCTCGTTGGCGACGGTGAGGACCTCCAGTGGACCGGTGACGTCGAGCAGCCGCACCCCGTCGTAGACGACGAACAGCACCGTGTCATCGCGCTTCGGTGCCCGCACGGGTCGAGCCTAGCCAGCCGCCGGCACCCCGGTACGCCATCGGGTGCGACGGCCGGGCCCTCAACCGTCCCAGCACAGGTGCCCTTCGGGCAGCCGGCGGGCGCCTTCGGCCGTCCGGTGCGGGCTGAGCCGCCCGTCCGGCATCAGGTGCGCGACGGGCGTCCCGCGACCGAGCGCCGCGACGTCGGCGATGAGCCGGCGGTGGCAGCGCCACCAGAGGCTCTCGCTGCACATCACCGCGGTGGTCCGCGCGGCCGCGTCGGCCAGCACCTTGTCCAACGCCGCGTCGAACTCCGACGTGCGGGTGTACGCGGCGTACGCCCGGAACGCCGCGACCGTCCACCATGTGTCCGGCTCCGGCTCCCCGGCCGGAACGTGGCGGCGTCCGCCCAGGCGCGGCTCCCAGCGGTAGTCGATGCCGCACTCGGGCAGCCACCGCTCGAGTTCCTCCCGCCGGACGTCCGGGTTGGTGCGGCTGGCCGGGTACCGCCGCACGTCCACGACCAGGGCCACCCCGGCCCCGGTCAGCAGTTCCCCCAGCCGCACCCGGTCGGCTGTCCCGTGCCCGACGGTCAGCAATTCCCGCACAACGCTGGCTTGCCCCGAATCCCGCCGGGTTATCCCTCGTAGCGGTGGGCGTCAGGCGAGGGCGCAGGCGATCCCGTTGACGGTGAAGGCCGTCGGTCGAGGGTTGCTGCCGCTGTGCGTGCCGTTGAAGCCGAAGCTCACCGACGCCCCCGGGGCCACCGTGCCGTTGTAGGAGAGGCTGGTCGCGGTCACCGCCGCGCCGGTCTGGCTGACCGTCGCCGACCAGCCCTGGTTGTGACGTTGTCGGTCGACGCCGCCCAGCTCAGGGTGAGCCCCGTGGCGGTGACCGCCGAGGCGACCGGGGCGCCGGGCGGGCTGGGCGCGGTGGTGTCGGCGGTGTCTGCCGGCGGCGTGGTCACGCTGAGCATCGGCGAGGCTGCCGACGAGTTGCCCGCCGTCCCGGGCCACGACCGTGAACTGGTACGTCCGCTCCGGCAGCAGCGTCGAGACGGTCAGTGCGGTGCCGGTGACGGGCCGGATCACCAGCTCGTTGTCCACCGCCAGTGGATAACTACGGTCCGTCCTCCGCCGGTTACCCACCACGTCGTTGCCGACCAGGAACTCGCGAACCTCGTAGCCGGCCAGCCCGCTACCGCCGCTGTCGGTGGACGCCGCCCAGTTCAGGGTGACCGACCTCGGGGTCAGCTCGGACGCCACCGGCTTACCCGGCACGGTCGGAGCGGTGGTGTCCGGCACGGCCGGCCCCGGCTCGTCGCCCCAGATCCGGGTGCCGCCGGAGTAGAGCGGCACCTTCCGGTTCGGCCCGGCGGTGGCCTGGTACGACGGGTCGTTGGTCGGATCCCAGGTACCGCCCTCCGGCACCCCGATCTTGAACTGGACCTCCATCCGGTGCTGTGACTGCCCGGCCGGGGCGATGGTGTGCCCGGTGCAGTCCACCTCGACGTACCAGATGTCGCCGCTGAGCTGCCTCGCGCTGGTCGGGGACGGGCAGCCCTGGGTGTAGCCCGGGGTGACCTGCACCGGCCCGACGCCGTCCGGGCGGAAGTAGTAGCGGAACCGGGCGTCGGTCAGCGCCCGGGCCGGGTACGCGGACCTGTTGTAGATCATCGTTTTGAGACCGGTCGCCCGGGGCTCGGCCTGCATCACCGTGGTCTCCACGGTCACCTCGTCGAGGTCCGGCGTCTCGGCGACCGGGAAGCCGGCGAGCGGGGTGCCGCCGTACTCGGAGACCAGCCGGACCAGCGCGGAGGTGAAGCCGGCGTTGTAGTCGGTGGCCACCTCGTTCATCACGTAGTCCGACCGGCTGTCGGTGTACGCGTCGTTGGCCGCCGACGGCCCGCCGACCAGCGCGCCGTAGAGGGTGTGCCGGGTTTCGACGGGCACGGTCTGGCTGTCCCACCAGGAGCCGTGCGCGGTGCGGTGGTGCGGGTTGCGCGGCGAGTTGGCGCCGAACCCGATGACGTAGCTGGAGTTGCGCGGGTTGTCGCCGAGCGCGTAGTTGATCTGCCGGACGGCGAAGTCGTGGTAGCGCGCCTTGCGGGTGGTGTCGGTGGTCTTGTCGCTGTAGACCAGCGCGGCGAACGAGGTGTTGGCGGCGTAGCGCAGCGCGCCCCAGGAGTCGAGCACGGCCATGCCGCCCGGCGAGTACGGCACCCGCTGCCCGTCCACGCCGACGGTCCAGTAGTCCAGCCAACGGTTGGCGTCGTCGACGTACTTCTGCTTGCCGGTCAGGTTGGCCAGCAGCACGTACGCCCCGAACTGCTTGTTGTCCCAGGCGATGGTCCACTTGTAGGAGCGGGTGGTGGACTGGTTCTCGGTGCCGAGCTTGTCGTACTCGCTCTCGGCCTTGGCCAGGTAGCTGGCCTCGCCGGTGGCCCGGTGCAGCCAGATCGCGGCCCAGACCAGCTCGTCCTGCCAACCGCTCCACGAGCGGTAGAAGCTCGTCGCGTCGGTGATGCACTCGTGGTAGGACTTCCGCACCGTGTCGGCGAAGGTGTAGAGCTGCCGGGCGTGCCCGACCAGACGGTCGGCGTAGGCCGCGTCGGTGGGCCGGAACACCATCGAGGAGGCGGCCATCGCAGCCGCCGTCTCCCCCGCCAGGTCCGCGCCGCCACAGCTCGCATCGATCTTGTACGCGGGCCGCGCCATCGGCAGCACCTCGGCCGGGCCCCACCACTTGTGGTCGTCGTCGCCCTTGCCGACCTGTCCGTAGAGGACGTTGGCCGACGGGTGCGCCTTGATGAAGTAGTCGTTGACGAAGCGCAGGTTGTTCAGCAGGTGCGGCAGTTGCCCGGAGGCGGTGTAGCCGCTGCGGTATTCCACCGCGCCCCACGCCAGCATGGTGGCGCTGAACGCCATCGGGAAGCCGAACTTCACGTGGTCACCGGCGTCGTACCAGCCGCCGGTGAGGTCCAGCCCGACGTCGGCCCCGTCGGTGAGCGCGCTGTCGCCGCGCCAGGAGACCCGGTTCCAGTCGGGCAGCCGGCCGGACTGCTGCGCCTCGTAGAAGAGCAGCGACTTCTGCAACGCCTCCGCGTAGTCGAAGGCCGGTGCGGCGGACGCGGGCCCGGACGGCGGTGCGGCCACCGCCAGGGCGAGCCCGGTGAGCAGGGCGACGCCGGCGGCGAGCAGTCGCCGTGGCCAGGGTTGGTCGGCGACCGGTGATAGGGACCGGTCCGGGCGGCCGGGCGACGGCCGGGTGGGATGGGGCATGGCGGGCTCCTGTCGGTGGCGGAGTCACCACGGGGATCCACGGAAGCGCTCCCATGGATAGTCGACAATGTAATGTGAGCACTGCGGGTTGGGAAGCCCGCCGGAGCGCGCGGAGCGTCGCGGCGGCGGTACGTGTTACGGCGACACGCGCAGGAAAGCCGCAGAAGTTGGCCCGAATCCTGTTCCTGTCCGGCACGTCGTCCCAGCTCAGGCCGATCGACCGATGTCGCCAAAAGATCCCGTACATGGGATCATGTGCCGTCCCCTCGGCCAATCTCGGAGGAATACTCATGCCACAGCGTCGGCGCCTGGTGCGCGCGGCCGTCTGCACGGCCGCCGCCACGGCCGGTCTCGCTCTCGCCACCCCGGCTTGGGCATCGACCACCGTCACCAATCCCGTCCTGCACCAGGACGGCGAGCACATCCTGGCGGCGGACAACGGCTTCAACCAGGGCTTTGGCAAGTGCGCGGCAGGCCAGCAGGCCGACCAGGACGTCTGGGTCTTCATCTGGCCCGGCAAGGGCGTCGAGAGCGTCGACGCGGTGCGGATCGGCTGGGATACCGACAACAACGGCACCGCCGACACCTACAAGACCCTTGCGGACGGCCACTTCACCACCGACAACGGCGCCAAGAAGGTCTGGTTCGCCACGCCGTCCGGCTGGAAGCTGGAGAGCGGCGAGTCGACCATCCACGGGCAGGTTCCGCAGAACTTCTTCAACCTGACCCACACGTGCGCCGGCACCGGGGGCACCCAGTCCCCGAGCCCCACGCCGTCGAGCTCCGTCTCGCCGTCGACCTCGGCCTCGCCGTCGACCTCGGTCTCCCCGTCGGACTCGGTCTCGCCGTCGGACTCGGTCTCGCCGTCGGACTCGGTCTCGCCGTCGGACTCGGTCTCCCCGTCCGACTCGACCGCACCCGAGGGCTCCGTCTCGGCCTCGGCCAGCACGGGAGGCGGCGCGGGTGGCACCGACAATGGCGGCGGTCTGCCGCTGACCGGTGTGGCCGTGACCAGCCTCGCGCTGGGCGGCGTCGCCCTGATCGGCGGTGGCGCCCTGCTGATGATGCGGCGCCGTCGCGACCGGATCACCTTCACCAGCTGATCCCGCTCGGCCCCGCGGCCGGGGGGCGGGCGCCCGGGGGCCCGGGGGCCCCCGCCGCCCGGGGGGGGGGTGGGGGTGTGGGGGGGTGGTCAAGCACCCC
>NZ_JBSFYP010000024.1:0-114010 GCF_053599835.1 Micromonospora sp. NPDC005163 | reverse complement strand
GCGCGAGCGGCTCGTCGCGGGTGGCGGCGAGCAGGTGCCGCGCCCGGGACGCGGCGTCGGCGGCGAGCAGCCCGAGCGCCTCGGCGTCGACGCCGGGAGCGGAGTGCCCGGCCAGGAGTGGGGTGAGCGCCAGCGGTTCGCCCGAGACCGGCACCGGTGGGCCGGGCAGCGGCGCCGGGGTGGCGGCGTACGCCTCGTCCGCTCCGGTGCCGGCCGGGGCGGCGTCGTCCGCCACCGCGAAGCGCCGCCGGGCGTTGCGCCGGCGCAGCTCCTCCACCAGTTCGGCCTCGGCCCGCCCGCGCATCAACAGCAGCACGAACGGGTCGCGGTCGAGCAGCCAGGACGTCTGGTAGGCCAGCGCGGCGGCGTGCCGGCAGGGCTGATCCCAGGAGGGGCACTCGCACTCCGGTTCCAGGTCACCGTAGCCGGGTAGCAGGCGTACCCCGGCGTCCTCGGCGGTGTCGACCAGCTCGGGTGGCATCTCCCGGTCGAGCAGCGCGGCGATGTGCCCGGCCTTCGCGGCGAGCGCGTCGAGCAGCCGGTCCCACTGGCGGTCGGCGAGCGGGGCCACGCGTATCACCGTGTCGTGCGGAGTCTCCGGGTCGCCGTCGTGCACCGGTGCGGAGATCCGGCCCGGGCTCACGGTGATCGGGCCGACCTGGCCGGCGGACGCGTACCGACGGCCCCGGCTCAGCTGCCCACGGTCGAGCGCGGCCCGCTCCATCGCGTCGATCCAGGCACTGCCCCACCAGGTGGCGGCGAACGTCCGGCCGATCCGCCGGTCGGGCCCGAAGGCCGGGAAGCTGCGGGCCCGACCGTCGTCGCGGACCGGCTCGGCGTCGTCGTCCCACGGGTCGTCGAAGTCGGGGTCGCCAGTCACGTCCGGGCTCCTCATTCCTCGCCGCCAAGCCGGACGAGACGGAGCAGCTCGGCGTCGGACAGCTCGGTCAGGGCGGTCTCGCCGCCGGTGAGCACGGCGTCGGCGAGCGCCCTCTTGGACTCCAGCAGGGCGGCGATGCGCTCCTCCAGCGTGCCCTGGGCGATCAGCCGGTGCACCTGCACCGCCCTGGTCTGCCCGATCCGGTGGGCCCGGTCGGTGGCCTGCTCCTCCACCGCGGGGTTCCACCAGCGGTCGTAGTGGATGACGTGGTCGGCCCGGGTGAGGGTCAGGCCGGCCCCGGCCGCCTTGAGTGACAGCAGGAAGACCGGCACCGCACCGGCCTGGAACCGGCGGACCATCTCCTCGCGCTGCGGCACGGGCGTGCCGCCGTGCAGCAACTGCGCCGGTACGCCCCGCTCGGCCAGGTGTCGGGCCAGCAGCCGCGCCATCCGCACGTACTGGGTGAACACCAGCGCGCCGCCGCCCTCGGCGAGGATGGTATCCAGCAGGTCGTCGAGGAGGTCCAGCTTCTCCGACCGGCCGCGCAGCGGGCCGCGCGGCTCCTTCAGATAGTGGGCCGGGTGGTTGCAGACCTGCTTCAGCTCGACCAGCAGCTTGAGCACCAGGCCACGGCGGGCGATGCCGCCACCGCTGGCCCGGATCTCGGCCAGCACCGCACCGACCACCTTCTCGTAGAGGGCGGTCTGTTCGGCGGTCAGCGGGACCAGGTGATCGGTGACCGTCTTCGGGGGCAGCTCGGGGGCGATGCCCGGGTCCGACTTGCGGCGGCGTAGCAGGAACGGGCGGACCAGCCGGGACAGCCGCGCGACGCTCGCGGAGTCCCGGTCCACCTCGATCGGTCGGGCCCAGGTCGCACGGAACTGCCCCACCGCGCCCAGCAGGCCGGGAGTGGTCCAGTCCAGGATCGCCCACAGATCGGTGAGGTCGTTCTCCACCGGAGTGCCGGTGAGCGCGATCCGGGCACGCGCCGGAATCGTCCGCAGCGCCTTCGCGGTGCCGCTGAGCCGATTCTTGACGTACTGGGCCTCGTCGGCGACCACCAGCCCCCAACGCTGGCCGGCCAGGGCGTCGGCGTCGAGTCGCATGGTGCCGTAGCTGGTCAGCACGATCCCGTCGGTCAGCTCGGCCAGCGACCGTGCGGTGCCGTGGAAGCGGCGCACGGACGTGCCGGGGGCGAACCTGCGGATCTCCCGTTCCCAGGTGCCGAGCACCGAGGCGGGGCAGACCACCAGGGTCGCGCCGGCGGTCGCCCGGTCGAGCTGCCGGCGCAGGTGCAGCGCGACGACAGTGACCGTCTTGCCGAGGCCCATGTCGTCGGCGAGGCAGCCACCGAACCCGAGCGAGGCCATCCGCTCCAGCCAGCGCAGCCCGCGCAGCTGGTACTCGCGCAGGCGGCCGGCCAGCCCTGCCGGCGGTGTCAGCGGCTCCGGCCCGCCATCCGGGTCGCCGAGCAGTTCGCACAGCGCGCCCAGCCAGCCGTCGGCCACCACGTCGACCCGCTCGCCGGCCACCTCGGTGCTGGCGGCCAGGGTCGCGGCCAGCGCGTCGTACGCCGGGCGCGGGGGAAGCCGCCGCTCGGCGGCCTTGCGGGCCACTGCCGGCGGGACCAGGACCCACCCGTCGCGCAGGCGGACGATCGGCTGGGCAAGGGCGACCCGGTCCGTCTGCTCGTCGGTCAGCGGGACCCCGGCGAGGGTCAGCTGCCAGCTCAACGGCACCGGCGCGGCGGAGCGGAAGAACGCCGCCGGGTCGGCGGGCTGCTCCGGTGGTGAGCTGACCAGCACCCGGGCGGCGAGCGCACGCGAGAGCCGCGGCGGCCACTCGATGTCGATGCCGGCGGCGGCGAGCCGGGCCTCGGCGCCGCCGAGCAGGTCGACCAGGTCCTCGTCGAGCAGCTCCAGCTCGACCGGCGCGGCCTCGTCGAGGAGTCGCTCCAGCGGCTGCCACAGTGCGGCCGCGCGCCGCACGGCGAGCATCGCCTCCACGGTGGCCCGGTCGCCGAGGCCGTGCTCGTCGCCCGCCCAGAGGGAGGCGGCGTCGCTGACCAGGGTGGGGTCGGCGAGGCTGCGCAGCCGGACGACGGCCGTGGGCACGGTGGCGTCGAGATCCCCCCGGATCTCCACCCGCAGGGCCATCCGCAGGCCGGTGTCCACCCCCACGGAGACCTGCCCGGCCCAGCCGCGCAACTCCTCGGCCCGCTGGGGTTCCGCGACGGTGAACCGGGGGTCGCCGGCGAGCCACGGCGCGGCCGGGGTGCGCGGCAACGTGTCGGCCACCGCGTCCAGGAACGCGCGGACCAACTGCTCCGGGTCGGGGAGGACCAGCCGACGCGCGGTGGGGTCCAGCGGCACCGCACGCGCCTCCGCTGGCATGGCGGCGGCCAGCGCTCGGATCCTTTGCACGTCGGCGGCGTCGAACGGGCCAGCCCGCCAGGCGTCGTACCCCTGCGGGGACACTCCGGGCAGGATCCGCCCCCGGGCGGTGAGGTGCAGCGCGGTGACCGCGACCGCCGACCAGAACGCGGCGGCCGGGTCGAGCACGTCGGTGTCCCGCAGCGCGGCGAGGCCGCGCACGGCGTCGCCCACTCCGATGGTGCGGACCGGCACGGTCTCGAGGACCATCCGGCCGTCACGCGGCAGGGCCAGCCGCAGTTCGCCGCGCTGCCCGAGGCCGGTGAACCGCTCGGTCAGTGCCTCGCCGGCCGGGTGGTGGACGTGAACCGCGCCGGTCCGGGGTGGGTCGCCCGGCGTGAAGACGACCGTGAACCGCAACTGTGCCTCCCGACCGGTCGGGGCGGTGCTGCCCCGACATCTCTAGCGTACAACGTACGACAGGCATATGCGGGGCGTCGCGGGTGGATCGGCACGGAGACCGTGTTCGCGTACTAGGCCTGATCGTCGGCGCTCAACTGACCCGCGACGCCGACGTTCAGCGGGTCGGCCAGCAACTTGTCGAAGGCGAGTTCGGCGGCACCGATCAGGACGGCGTCCCGGCCGAGCGCCGCCGCCTCCAGCCGCAGGTGCTCGCGGGAACCCGGCAGCGGCATGGCACCCAACCGGCTGCGGACCGTGTCCGCCCCGGCGATGAAGATGTCGCGCAGCGAGCCGCCGAACACCACAGCGTCCGGGTTGACCACGTTGACCAGGTTGGCCACGCCGAAGCCGAGCCAGTCGGCGACCTGCTCGACCGCCTCCCGGGCGGTCCGGTCGCCGTCCGCCGCCGCGCGCAGCACCTCGGCCACTGCCGCGCGGTCGCCCGGGTCCCGACCGGCGTGCCGCAGCAGCGCGGCCTCGCCGATCTCGGTCTCCCAGCAGCCGCGGGAGCCGCAGCCGCAGGGCAGCCCGTTCGGGTTGACCACCATGTGACCGACCTTGCCGCTGTGGCCCCGGTGCCCGATCACCAGCCGGCCGTCGACGATGATGCCGGCGCTGATGCCGAGGTCACCGTGCAGGTAGATGAGGTCGTCGATGCCGGCCGCCACGCCGCGGACGTGCTCGGCCAGGCCGGCGATGTCGGCCAGGTCGCCGGCCACGAAGCCCGGGCCGACGGCGAACTCGGCCTCGAGCGCGACGCCCAGAGTCTCGTCGACGCCGGCGATCCGGATGCGACCGTCCGCCTCGCAGGTGGTGTCGGTGACCGCGACCGCGCCGCCGACCAGCAGCGCGTCGGCGGCCACGGAGCGTTCCATGTCGCGGACCAGGTCGGCCAGCGGCCCGACCGCGTCGACCGCCGTCATGCCACCGGGTCGGGCGACCTCGCGCAGGTCCAGGATGCGACCACCCAGGCCGACCCGGGCGGCGCGCAGTCGGTCCGCGTCGATGCTCAGCGCGTGGGCGTAGACCCGGTCGGAGCGCGGGCTCACCACCAGCGAGGGCCGGCCTGCCCGACGGGCGGTGGTCGGCGCCTCCTCGGTGACCAGGCCACTCGCGACCAGGTCGGCCGCGAGAGCGCCGATGGTGCTGCGGTTGAGGCCGAGTCGGCTGGTCAGCTCGGCCCGGGACGTCGGCCCGTGCAGGTGGACGTAGCGCAGGACGGCGCCGAGGTTCTGCCGCCGGATCTCCTCCTGGCTGGCGCCGGGGACCGCGGGCAGCGGGGATTCGGAGTTGCGGCCGACGCCGGCTGGCCTGGCCCGGACTGGTGATGCCACGGTCAGACCTCCTTCCGGATCGGTACCGGCTGGTGCGGGGGTGTCAGGACGACGATGGGTCCCGGAACAGGAGATCCGGGACCCATCGGTGTCACTGCCTACCGTGTGGTGCTTACTTGGTGAGCGGCGCGAGCTTCGGGTCGTTGGCGTACGCCTCAGCCGCGTTCGCCTTGGTGACGGCGACCGGCGGGAGCAGGTACGTGTCGACGACCTTGCTGCCGTTGTTGTAGGACTTGGTGTCGTTCACCTGCGGGGTGTTACCGGCCTGGAGAGCCTTGACCATGTTGATGGTCTCCTTCACCAGGTTGCGGGTGTCCTTGTTGATCGTCATGTACTGCTCGCCAGCGACGATCGACTTGACCGACTCGACCTCGGAGTCCTGGCCGGTGACGACCGGGGTCGGCTTGCCAGCGCCCTTGACCGAGGTCAGGATCGCGCGGGCCAGCGTGTCGTTCGGGGAGAGGACGCCGTCCAGCTCCTTGTTGCCGTAGGTCGAGGTCAGCAGCTGGTCCATGCGGGCCTGCGCACCCTCGGCCTTCCAGCCCTGGATGGCGGTCTGCTTGACGTCGGTCTGCTTCGAGGCGACGACCACGGTGCCCTTGTCGATCTCCGGCTTGAGCACGCTCATCGCGCCGTTGAAGAAGACACCGGCGTTGTTGTCGTCCGGCGAGCCGGAGAACAGCTCGATGTTGTACGGGCCGTTCGGCTTCTTGGCCTTCATGCCGTCCAGCAGGGCCTGGCCCTGGAGCTGGCCGACCTTGAAGTTGTCGAACGCGACGTAGTAGTCGAGGTCCGGCGTGTTGGTGATGAGCCGGTCGTACGCGATGACCTTCGCGCCGGCCGCGTGGGCCGCCGCGACCTGGGTCGACAGCTGCGCGGCGTCGGTCGCGCCGATGACGATGACCTTGGCACCCTTGGTGGTCATGGCCGTGATCTGGGCCTGCTGGTCGGCCACCGTGGTCGACGCGCCGGCGTACTGCACGTCAGCCTGGAAACCGGCCTCCTTGAGACCGTTGCTGAAGAGGTCACCGGCGAGGACCCAGTTCTCCGAGGTCTTGGCCGGGAGGGCCACGCCGATCAGCGAGTTCGCCGCGAAGCCCTTGGCGGCCTCGCCGCTGGAGTCGCCGTCGCCGTCACGGCCGGAGCCGCAGCCGGCGAGAGCCAGCATGGCGGCGGCGCTGATGGCAACCACCGACGTGCCGAAGAATTTACGCATGGGAGGACTTGCCTTTCTGATAATTGAGACGGGTGGAGAGGTCGGTGGCCGTCAGCCGGACACCGCTGCCTTGGCGGGCTCGCGCTCCGCGTCCGGCGGTGAGGCGGGTGGGGCGGAGTCTTCGCGACGGAACGGTCGCATCAGACTTCCGATGATGGAGAACCGCCCCTGGCTCTTGTTGTAGACGTCGATCGCGACGGCCAGCAGCAGGACCAGGCCCTTGATGATCTGGACGCGGTCGGTGCCGACGCCCATCAGTTGCAGGCCGTTGTTGAGCACGGCCATGACGAGACCACCAACGATCGAGCCGCTGATGGTGCCGATACCGCCGGAGACCGCCGCGCCACCGATGAAGACCGCGGCGATCGCGTCCAGTTCCCAGCCGTTACCGTCCTGCGGTCCGGAGGCCGCCGAGCGGGCCACGAAGATCATGCCGGCCAGGGCAGCCAGGACGGACATGTTCATCATGACGAAGAAGTTGACCCGCTTGAGCTTCACACCGGACAGCTCGGCCGCCCGGGAGTTGCCGCCCACCGCGTAGATGTGCCGGCCACCGGCCGTGTTGCGGGTGTAGAAGGAGTACGCGATCACCAGGACCAGCAGGATGATGCCGGAGATCGGGAAGCTGGTGCCGACGCGACCGCTGGCGAAGCGCAGCGATGCGAAGGCGATCACCCCGACCATGACGGCCATCCGCAGGATCGAGATCCACATCGGTGCGGGGTCAGCGTCCATGGCCCTGCGGGTCTTACGGGCCTGGATCTCGCGCCACACCACGGCCACCGCCGCGGCCAGGCCGAGCAGCAGCGTGGCGTTGTTGTAGCCGGTGTTCGGACCGAACTCGGGCAGGAAGCCGGAGCCGATCTCCCGGAAGCCCTCCGGCACCGGGATCGTGTTGGCGTTACCGATGTACTGGTTGCCACCGCGGAACAGCAGCATGCCGGCCAGGGTGACGATGAACGCCGGGACCCCGATGTATGCCACCCAGAAGCCCTGCCAGGCGCCGATGATCGCGCCGATCGCGAGGCCGAACAGGATGGCTACGGGCCAGGGCAGCGACCAGTCGGCCATCGACTTGGCCACCAGGATGCCCGCGAAGGCGGCGATGGAGCCGACCGAGAGGTCGATGTGCCCGGCGACGATCACCATGAGCATGCCGATGGCCAGAATCAGAATGTACGAGTTCTGCTGGAACAGCGCGATCAGGTTGTCCGACCGCAGGGTGAGGCCATCGGTCAGGATCTGGAACAGGACGACGATCGCCACCAGGGTGAAGATCATCCCGAACTGGCGAGCGTTGGAGGTGGTGCCTCCGAACAGGTTCTTCTGAAGGTCCTTCAAACGGCTCATCGTGTCAGCATCTTCTTCGTCGAGGTCATCTGCTTCATGAGGTTTTCCGGGTTGGCATCTTCCCGGGCGATCTCGCCCGTGATGGAGCCTTCGAACACGGTGTAGATGCGGTCGCAGAGCCCGATCAGCTCAGGCAGCTCCGAGGAGATGACGACGACGCCCTTCCCCTGGTCGGCGAGCCGCTGGATGATGCCGTAGATCTCGTACTTGGCACCCACGTCGATGCCGCGCGTCGGCTCGTCGAGGATCAGCAGGTCCGGGTCGGTGAACATCCACTTCGCCAGGACGACCTTCTGCTGGTTACCGCCGGAGAGCTTCGAGACGCTCTCGTCGACCGTCGGGGCCTTGGTCCGCAACTCCTTGCGGTACGCCTCAGCCGCCTGGTACTCCTCGACCTCGCTCAGGACGCCGTGGTGCGAGATCTTGGACAGCTTGGCGGCGACCGTCGACGACTTGATGTCGTCGAGCAGGTTGAGGCCGATCGCCTTGCGGTCCTCGCTGACGTACGCGAGCCCGTTGTCGATCGCGTCCGCGACCGACTTCAGGACGATCTCCTTGCCGTCCTTGATGATCGTGCCCGACTCGTACACCCCGTAGGAGCGGCCGAAGACACTCATCGCCAGCTCCGTGCGGCCGGCGCCCATCAGGCCGGCGAAGCCGACGATCTCGCCGCGACGCACCACGAAGCTCTCGTTCTTGCAGACCTGCCGCTCGGCGGAGATCGGGTGCCGGACGTTCCAGTTCCGGACCTCGAAGAAGACCTCACCGATCTTCGGCGTGTGTTCCGGGAACCGGCTGCTCAGCTCGCGGCCGACCATGCCCCGCACGATCCGGTCCTCGTCGACCCCGTCCGCCTTGACGTCCAGGGTCTCCACGGTCCGGCCGTCGCGCAGGATCGTGATCTGGTCGGCGATCGCCTCGATCTCGTTCAGCTTGTGCGAGATCATGATCGAGGTGATGCCGCGGGAGCGGAAACCACGCAGCAGGTCCAGCAGGTGCCGGGAGTCGGCCTCGTTCAGAGCCGCGGTCGGCTCGTCCAGGATGAGCAGCTTCACGTCCTTGGCGAACGCCTTGGCGATCTCCACGAGCTGCTGCTTGCCGACCCCGATGTCCTTGATCAGGGTGTCCGGGTCCTCCTCGAGACCGACCCGGGCCATCAGGTCCAGCGCCATCCGGTTCGCGGCCTTCCAGTCGATCGCGCCCCGCTTGCGCGGTTCGTTGCCGAGGAAGATGTTCTCCGCGATCGACATGCCCGGAATGAGCGCGAGCTCCTGGTGGATGATCACGATTCCGGCGTTCTCGCTGGCGCGGATGTCGGAGAACCGGGTCTCCGCGCCCTGGTAGACGATCTTGCCCTCGTAGGTGCCGTGTGGGTAGACCCCGCTGAGGACCTTCATCAGCGTGGACTTGCCCGCGCCGTTCTCGCCGCAGATGGCATGGATCTCGCCGGCGCGAACCACCAGGTTGACGTCGGAGAGGGCCTTGACTCCGGGAAACTCCTTGGTGATGGAGCGCATCTCAAGGAGGATGGGCACGTCGCTCATCGCTCGTACCACCTCGCCAACGTCATCGGTTGCCTCCGGAAGGTTTGACCTTCACTCGGTTTTGTTGTTGACGGCAACGTATTGCGGTGGAAGGGTCATCCGCAAGGCGAGGGCCTGTTGAAAATGTAACAATCCGGCAATATCGACGTCGCGCAGTGTTCACACGTCCCAACAGCCGCCGTAGCCCCACCGGCGCCCCGACCGCCGCTCGTCACACCCCATCGACTTGGCGTGACGGGCCGATCGACCTCGGCCAGCATCCCCGGGGCCGCCAGCAGGCACAACGCGCTCCGGGCGGCTCGCGAGGCACCGCGAGCGGACGCCGCCGCCATCGAGCGATCTTGATCGGCAGCTCTCCGACGACCTTGACCAGCGGCGATGCGACCCACCCCGGACAGCGATGTGATCAACGCCTCGGGCGGACGACCACTGACGGATGACCCCCGGCGAAGACCAGGATCACCACGTACGTCGGCCGCCCGGGTGCCCAACTACCCTCGAGCCCATGGGAGATCCGTTCCGGGTACGCATCACCGTTCGTGGCTACGAGCTGGACACCCAGGGCCACCTGAACCAGGCCGTCTACCTCCAGTACGGCGAGCACGCCCGGTGGGAATGCCTGCGCGCGGCCGGCATCGCGCAGGACCGGCTTCTCGCCGCCGGAGTGGGACCGGTCGCCATGGAGGTGACCGTGAAGTACCTGCGCGAGCTGCGCGGCGGGGACGAGGTGGACGTCTCCTGCCAGTTCCGCTGGGGCGAGGGCCGGGCCTTCCACATCGACCAGGACTACACCCTCCCGGACGGGACCCCGGTGGCGCGGCTGACCGGGGTGGGCGGGCTGCTGGATCTGTCGACCCGGCGGCTGGTGCCCGACCCGCGTGGGCGGTTCCGGGAGTTGGCCGCCGACCCGGCGCCACTCAACCTCTGACGCCGGCCGGAGCGCCGGCGCTCACGGGCGCAGGACCGCCTTGATCACCCCGTTCTCCCGGCGGTCGAAACTGCGGTACAGCTCGGGCGCGTCGGCGAGGGTGCCGTGGTGGGTGACGATCACGCTGGGCCGGGCCCGGCCGGAGACGACCAGGTCACGAAGCAGCACGGTGTAGCGGCGGTCGTGGGTACGGCCGAACCGGACCGAGACGCCCTTGTTGAACAGCGTCCCCCACGGTGCCACCAACTCCTCGCTGGCGCTCGCGCCGGGGCGCGGTCGCAGGTCCTTCTCCGGGTACACGCCGGCGACCGCGATCGCTCCGGCGGGGTTGACCAGCCGGGCCGCGTCCGCGATGACCTGGTCGGGGCGCTCCTGATCGGGGCGCTCGCGGTCGCGGGCCTGGAACCCGACGGCGTCGACGACCTTGTCGATCCCGCCCAGCTTCTCCTCGCCCAGCGGCAGTCCCGCCCGGGCCCGCTCCGCGCGGATCTGCTCCACGGGGTCGCCCCGGCGGAAGTCGACCGGCACCGCGCCGATCTCACCGGCCTTGTCCAGCCGGGCGTCCACACCATCCACGCAGTACACCACCCTGGCACCGCGGATCAGCGCCGAGTAGGCGCTGAGCAGGCCGATGGTGCCGGCACCGAACACGGCCACCGTGTCGCCGGCCTCGACCCCGGCGAGGGTCGCGGTGGCGTGCCACCCGGTGACGAACGCGTCGGCGAGCAGCACGAAGTCGTCCTCGTACCCGTCACCCGGCTCCCCGGGGACGGGTACGCAGTTCGCGTCCGCCCACGGCACGCGCAGCAGGTCGGCCTGGGCACCCCGGTACGGGCCCATCCCGGCGTAGCCGTACGCGGCGCCCGGCCCCTCGGCGCGGACGCGCAGGCAGGCCGCCGAGAGCCCCCGGGCGCACATCACGCACGTTCCGCAGAACAGGTGCGTGGGGATCACCACGCGGGTGCCCGGACGGACCGTCTGGACGGCGCTGCCCACCTGCTCGACCACGCCCAGCGGTTCGTGGCCGAAGACCAGGCCGGGTTCGGCTCCGGTCCGCCCGTCGTACATGTGCAGGTCGGTGCCGCACAGGGCGGTGGAGGTGATCCGCACTAGCGCGTCGGTCTCCGTCTCCAGCGTCGCGTCCGGCACCTCCCGCACCTCGACGGTCCGGACGTCCGCGTAGACGACGGCTCTCATCCCGACTCCCCACTCCGGCGGCGGACGACGTTCTTCCCGCGACCGGGGTGTTCATGCCACTGGGCACCCGGCTAGACCGCGCCGGGGGCGTCGGCGTTCCGACGTCCCCGGCGCCGCGGTTCGAGAGCCGGTGGCGGTGGGGCCGCTACTCGGGTACGGCCCCGCTCTGCTGCTGTCGGAACTGGTCGACCGGGAGGCCGCCGCGACCCCAGTTCTCCGTCTCGACCTCGTCGATCACCACGAAGGTCGACGTCAACGGCTTGTTCAGGACGTCGCGCAGCAGTTCGCTCACGCCCTTGATGAGGGCGGCCTTCTCCTCGGCGGTCGCCGCGGACGTGCCCGGCGTGTTGCCCTCGCGAGTGATCTGGATGGTGACGATCGGCATTCTCTGCTCCTCTTCCGGGGTGGGGTTGGGCGTTCAGTGACCGGCGTTCTGGCCGCCGTCGACGTGCAGGATCTCGCCAGTGACGAAGGGCGCGGACTCGAGGTAGACGACGGCGTCGACGACGTCGCTGGTCTCCCCCATCCGGCCGACCGGGTGCAGGCCGGCGAGCGTCTGGTGCGTCTCGACCGGGTGCATCGGGGTCTTGATGATGCCGGGTGCGACGGCGTTGACCCGGACTCCGCGAGCCGCGTACTCGATGGCCAGGGACTTGGTGGCGGAGCTGAGGCCACCCTTGGTCAACGAGGCGAGCACGGACGGGACGTGCGAGCTGGGCTGGTCGACGAAACTGGTCGTGATGGTGACGATGTGCCCGGCGCCGGTGGTCAGCAGGTGCGGCAGGACGCGCCGGGTGAGGTGGAAGAACCCCGCGAGGTTGACCCCGGTGACAAGGTCGAACTCCTCGTCGGTGTAGTCGGTGAACGGCTTGGCGACGAAGACGCCGGCGTTGTTCACCAGGGTGTCGATACGCCCGAAACGGTCCAGGGCGGCACGGACCACCCGCTCTGCCGTGTCCGGGTCGGCGATGTCGCCGCGGACGGTGACGACCTCCGGGTCGTCCGCGGGGCCGATCGAGCGCGAGGTCGCCACGACGCCGTACCCGAGTTTGCGGTAGGCGTCCACGAGGTCGGCGCCGATGCCCTGTGACGCACCGGTGATCACGACGACCTTCTGCCCCTGACTGGTGTTCATGAGAACCACTTCCTGACTGGCCGGAGGGGGCCGGGACCGTTTGGCCCGGCCGAGATGATCACTAGACGACTGGTCGACTAAAAGCTAGCCGACCGGTCGGGTATCGTCAAAGCATGGGACGGACCAGTGACGCGCGAAACAAGATTCTCGACGCGGCCGCGGTGCTGATCGAGCAGCGCGGCTACTCTGCCCTGGGCGTGGCGGAGATCTGCGCGACGGCGGGTGTGCCGAAGGGCAGCTTCTACTACTTCTTCGAGTCCAAGCAGGCGCTCGCCCGCACCGTGATCGACGAGCACTGGGCGAACCAGCGCCGCCAGTGGGAGCAGCTGCTCGGCAGCGGGCGCGACCCGCTGCGGCGGCTGAGGGACCTGTTCGAGGCCACCGAGGCGGTCCAGCGCACCGGCCAGCAGAAGGCCGGCGTGGTCGCCGGCTGCCTGTTCGGCAACCTCGCCCTCGAACTCAGCAACCAGGCCGAGGAGATCCGCCGCCGGCTCCAGGAGATCTTCGAGGCCCAGATCGACCTCATCGAGCAGGTGGTCGTCGAGGCGAAGGCGAACGGACTCGCCGGCCCGGCGGTCGACACCCGGGAAGCCGCCCGGTCCATTGTGGCCCAGATCGAGGGGCGGGTGCTGCTCGCGAAGCTGCTCAACGATCCGGCCCAGCTGGAGACGCTGTGGCGCAACTGCCTCGACCTCCTCCAGGTGCCGGCGGAGGCGCGGACCACGACCGACTGAGTGGCCGGGACGGTGGAGTGGGCACCCGGACGTAGCATCGGCGAGGCACGATATTCAGGCGGCCCACTCCCGACCGGATCGAGCACACCCCACATGACGACCGAGCAGACGACGTCCTCCCCGCGCACCGGCGTCGGCATCATCGCCAGGGGCCTGGGCCAGAGCGTCCGGGACGGGCGCCGGATCCTCGACGACATCTCGTTGACCATCCAACCGGGTGAGGTCGTCGCCATCATCGGCGCCAGCGGCGCCGGCAAGACCACCCTGCTGGAGACGCTCGCCGGGATACGGCGACCGGCGGCCGGCACCGTGTCGTACGACGGCCCCACCGGAGAAGGTGCGGTCGGCTACGTTCCGCAGGACGACATCATCCACCGCGAGCTGCCCCTGGAACGCACACTGCGGTACGCGGCCCGACTGCGCCTGCCACCGGAGACCGGCCCGGTCGAGGTGACCGAACGGGTCGCCGAGGTGCTCGCCGGGTTGCGGCTGACCGATAGGGGTTCCGTCCCGGTGGGCCGGCTCAGCGGCGGCGAGCGCAAACGCGCCAGCATCGCCGTCGAGCTGCTCACCCGGCCAGGCGTGTTCTTCCTGGACGAGCCCACCTCCGGGCTGGACCCGGCGATCGCCGTGGACCTGCTCCGGGTGCTGCGCACGCTCGCCGACGCCGGGACCACCGTGGTGCTCACCACCCACCAGATCACCGACGTGGACCGGTGCGACCGGGTCGTGGTGCTGACCCGCCAGGGCCGGTTGGCGTTCGCCGGCACCCCGGCTGACGCCCAGGAGTTCTTCGGCCTACGGTCCCTCGCCGAGGTGCACCTGCGGCTCGACGAGGAGACCGACCCGGCCGCGTTGCCCGACCGCTTCGCCGCGCACCGCGACGTCGACCCACCCGCCCGTCCGGTCGACCCGGGCGCCGCGGGGCACCGGCAGGTCGGCCGGCTGCGCCAGTTCGGCGTCCTCACCGCGCGCAACACCGAGATCGTCGCCCGAAACCGGCTCACCCTGGCGATCCTGCTCGGCTCGCCACTGATGGTGCTCGGTATGTTCGCGCTGCTGTTCCGCCCCGGGGCGTTCGACCCGGCGCACCCCAGCCCGACCGTGACCGTGATGATCCTGTTCTGGATCGCGTTCGGCGGCTTCTTCTTCGGTCTGACCTATGGCCTGCTCCAGATCTGCACCGAGCTGCCGATCCTGCGCCGGGAGCGGCTGGCCGGTGTCCGGCTGCTGCCGTACCTGGTGGCGAAGGTGGCGGTGCTGCTGCCCCTGCTGGCCCTGGTGGACCTCGCCCTGCTCGGTGTGCTGCGCGGCACCGATCGACTGCCGCCGGTCGACGGCGCCGGCTTCACCGCCCTGTACACGACGCTGCTGCTCTCCTCGGCGGCCGCGCTCACCCTCGGC
Organism: Micromonospora sp. NPDC005163; assembly: GCF_053599835.1. Taxonomy (NCBI): domain Bacteria; kingdom Bacillati; phylum Actinomycetota; class Actinomycetes; order Micromonosporales; family Micromonosporaceae; genus Micromonospora; species Micromonospora sp. NPDC005163. Next base: position 99,454 of record NZ_JBSFYP010000024.1, on the reverse strand, counting down.
CTGCTCTGCTCCGCGGCCGTCTCCGACGCCGCCCAGGCCACGCTCATGCTGCCAATGCTCTGCTTCCCGCAGGTGCTGTTCGTCGGCGCGATCCTGCCGGTGCCGGCCATGGCGGCCGGCGGCCAGTGGCTCAGCTACGCGATGTCGAACCGGTGGGCGTTCGAGGGCTTGGGCCACACAGCCGGGGTGGAGCGGCTCTGGCGGGAGGGCGCCTCCCCGCTCGGTCCGCCCCTGCTGGCCACCTACGGCGACAGCTTCTCCCGCCCGGTGTGGGTGAACTGGCTGGTGCTCGGCGGTTTCGTGCTGCTCTTCCTCGCCGCGACCTGGGTGGTGCTGGTCCGCAGGGAGCGTCACCGTGCCTCCTGAACCCGCGTCCCGCACCGCCGCCGGCACATCGCCGGCGAAGCTGCCGGGGTACGCCGGCACCGCCCGGATCGACGAACTGCGCGCCACCGAATACCGGCACCTCGACCGGCACGGCCACGTCTACCTGGACTACGCCGGGTCCGGGGTGGCCGCACAGGCACAGGTGAGAGCCCACCACGACCGGTTGCTGGCGGGCCTGTACAGCAATCCGCACTCGGAGAACCCGACCTCGGAGGCGGCCGGCTCCCTGGTGGAGTCGGCCCGGCACGCGGTGCTCGACTTCTTCCGGGCGGACCCGGCGGAGTACGCGGTCGTCTTCACCCCGAACGCCAGCGGCGCCTGCCGGCTGGTCGGCGAGGCGTACGACTTCAGCCGGACCGCACCGTTCGTGCTGACCTGGGACAACCACAACTCGGTCAACGGCATCCGCGAGTACGCCCGGGCAGCCGGCGCGCGGGCGCGCTACGTACCGCTGGCCGGTCCGGAGCTGCGGGTCGCCGAGGCGGACCTGGTCGACGTGCTGGACGCCAACCGCGGCGGGCTGGGCGGGCGGCGGGGTCGGCCCGGCGGTCGGGGCCTGTTCGCGTACCCGGCGCAGAGCAACTTCTCCGGCGTGCAGCACCCGCTGAGCTGGGTGGAGCTGGCCCACCGGCACGGGTACGACGTGCTGCTCGACGCCGCCGCGTACGCCCCGACGAACCGGTTGGATCTCCGCGCCGTCCAACCCGAGTTCGTCTGCCTGAGCTGGTACAAGCTCTTCGGCTACCCCACCGGCGTCGGCGCGCTGCTGGCCCGCCGCGACGCGCTGGCCCGGCTGCGCCGGCCGTGGTTCGCCGGCGGCACGATCCGGGCGGTCAGCGTTCAGGGCGACTGGCACCGGTCGATGGACGACGAGTCGGCGTTCGAGGACGGCACGCTCAACTTCCTGAGCATCCCGGACGTGGAGTTCGGGTTGCGCTGGCTCGACGCGATCGGCGTGGACCTCGTGCACACCCGGGTCGGCCTGCTCACCGGGTGGCTGCTGGCCCGGCTGACCACGCTGCGGCACCGCACCGGCCGGCCACTGGTCCAGGTGTACGGGCCGGCGACGGGTGCGGACCGGGGCGGCACGGTGACGTTCAACCTCCGCCACCCGGACGGTTCCCTGGTCGACGAGCGGCTCGTGGCGCGGGAGGCCGCGGCGGCGGGCTTCTCCCTGCGTACCGGCTGTTTCTGCAACCCGGGTGCGGGAGAGGGTGCGTTCGGCATCAGCCGCGGCTCGCTGCGCCGGCGGCTGCTCGCGCGGATCGACACGATCGATGAGTATCTCGGGGCGCTGCGGCTGCCGACCGGTGGCGCGGTCCGCGTCTCGTTCGGTCTGGCCTCCAACGCGGCCGACGCGGAACGCTTCCTCGCGTTCGTCGAGGCCACCTATCTGGACCGCGAGGCCACCGCCGACGCACCGTTGCCACCCCGGCTGCGCTGCTGACCCGCCTTTGGCCCGACCGCGCTGCGGCAGGCTCGCTAGCGTGCCTGAGCCACCGACGTCGGGCGGCTCTTCATCTCCTCCATGAAGGGGAACCGGACGGTGAGCTCGGTGAGCGTCAGCCCGGCCCGCCAGGCCGCGGCCAGCTGGGCCACCTGCACGAGGTCCATGGCGTCGCCCCGTGCTTGAACCTCGCCGGCAACCCGAAGGTCCACCATGAAGTACCGGGCCTGAGAACCCAGCCCGACGCAGACCACGCCCTGGTCGGAGTGCAGCTCGGCGCAGGTGAACCGGGCACGCCCCTGCTCGGGAGCGGTTATCCGGCCGAGGTCGAGCTCGTGCCGGGCGGCGATCTCGATGAGCGCGGGGGCCAGACCACCCCGCTCGACCAGGTCCGGGTAGAGGCGCACACCCAGCGCCGTCGACACGTCGCTCATGACTGACTCCCACTTCCTCGTGACAGAGACCAGCAGCACGCAGGTTACGGGGATGTTTCCGGCGAGCCTCGTCATCCTGTCCCCCGTGGACGCCTCACGGCAATAGGAAGGATCGATTAGACCCCTATCGGAGGAATGTGCTCCGGAGCCGCAGCGGATGGCGGTGCACAGGTTCACCGGCGAACCGTGACCCTCGGAGACGTCGGTTCGCCAGCGACGTCGGCTCGCCAGCGACGTCGGCTCGCCAGCGACGTCGGCTCGCCAGCGACGTCGGTTCGCCAGCGGACGCGCCAGTGGTCAGCTCGCACCCTTTGCTCTGCTTCAACCCACGCAACACTCGCGGCCCGAAACCGTTGCGCGGGTTGAAGCAGAGCAAAGGCGGCAAAGAAGGTGCCCTCAGCCCGGTGCGGCCGCAGACCCGCAGGTCCTGCCCCCGCTCCCGAACCGGTCCTGCCACCCGCTCCCGAACCAGATCCAGCCCCCGCTCCCGAACCGGGTCCTGCCGCCGCTGTCGAAGGCAGGCGAGAGTCGGCCCGGCGGTCGGCCGCCGGGTGGGAGCGGCGCCCGGATGGGCGGACGGTGGACCAGCCCGACCCGGGCGACTGCGACGCTCCGGTAGTGGACTGTCGTCGCATTGGAAACACTCTTGACAAAAAGACCGTCATATCGACATGCTTCGCTATAGAGAGCGCTCTCAGGCCCTCCGGTGCACAGCCTCCGCCACCCCACTCGCTGAGGAGCCCCCCGTGTTCAACGCCCGTCCCGCCCCCCGTTTCCGACCCCTCGTCCTCGCCGCGGTCGCTCTCCTCGCCACCACCTCGGCTCTCGTCCTCCCGGCGCACCCGGACCGGGCCGAGGCCGCCATCGGCCCGATCACCTGGCAGGACGAGTTCAACGCTCCGGCCGGCGCAGCCGTCGACCAGGGCAAATGGCGCTTCGACATCGGCGGTGGCGGCTGGGGCAACAACGAGCGGCAGTACTACACCAACAGCACCAGCAACGCCGTCCACGACGGCCAGGGCAATCTGGTCATCACCGCCCGCCGGGACAACCCCGCCAACTATCAGTGCCACTACGGGCGCTGCGAGTACACCTCGGCGCGGCTGCTGACCGCGGCCACCTTCACCCAGACGTACGGCCGGTTCGAGGCCCGCATCAAGATCCCGCGCGGTCAGGGCATCTGGCCGGCGTTCTGGATGCTCGGCACCGGCAGCGGAGGATGGCCCAACGTCGGCGAGATCGACGTCATGGAGAACATCGGCAGGGAACCCAACACCGTCTACGGCACCGTGCACGGGCCTGGCTACTCCGGCGGCGGTGGCATCACCGGCAGCCGCACCCTCGGCGGGCCACTCGCCGACGGCTTTCACACCTACCGGGTGGACTGGGAGCCGAACGTGATCACCTGGTATCTGGACGGGGTGCAGTACCACCGGGTCGACCCCGCCCGGCTGGGCGGCAACCGGTGGGTCTTCGACCACCCCTTCTTCATGATCCTCAACGTGGCGGTCGGCGGTAACTGGCCCGGTTACCCGGACGGCTCCACGCAGTTCCCGCAGCAGATGCTCGTCGACTACGTCCGGGTGTCCGGCTACACCTCCGGCGGTGGCGGCGACCCGGCCCCCGGCACCAGCCGGATCCGAGGCGCGCAGAGCGGACGCTGCATCGACATCCCCAGCGCCAACCCGGTCGAGGGCGCCAAGCTGCAGATCTGGGACTGCAACACCACCGCCGCGCAGGCCTGGACCTTCGCCTCCGATGGGACCGTCCGCGCGATGGGCAAGTGCATGGACCCCGCCTGGGCGGGCACCGCCAACGGCACCGAGGTCAACCTGGTCTCCTGCAACGGCAATCCCGCCCAACGCTTCACCCTCAACGCCGCCGGCGACCTGATCAACGTCAGCGCCAACCGGTGCGTGGACGTTCGGGACGCCAACCCCGCCAACGGCGGCAAACTGCACCTGTGGGACTGCATCGGCGCCGCCAACCAGAAGTGGTCCCGCATCTGAGGACGCCGACAGCTCGTACCACCCGCGATTGGGCCGCCCGAGAGCATCTTCGGGCGGCCCACCGCCATGCGCTGTTGCGCTCCGTCCGACGGAGGCCCGCACCGTCGGCCCGCTGTCCGGTGCGGGCGATCAGTCCAGGCCCAGGCCGCGCCGTCCGGTGGGGTTGAGGCTGTCGGGCTGGAAGCGGTTGGGCCAACCGCGCTCGTAGTGCTCGGCCGGGAAGTCGGTCGGGCTGGACCCGGTCTGGAACGCCTCCCGGACGGCCGCCGAGTACCGCTCGTTGCGGGGGCACCACGGGGCCGCGGGAATGTACATGACATTGCCCCACCCCTGTTGCCCCTGAACGGGCGCCACGCTGTGGATCATGTCGCAGTGCCACCAGACGGAGTCGCCCGCCCTGACGTCGGGGATGCCGGTGAGGGCCCGCATGAGCAGCGGGTGCCACCTGTCGTTGGCGGGAAAGACCTGGTTGACCGTGACGCCGCACATGTCGTCGGCGGGCACGTCGGCCAGCAGCGGCCGGAGCATCAGGTAGCCCATCGCCTCGGGGATCGGGACCGTGTGCAGCACTCCCTGGTCATGGTCCATGTCCGAGAGCGCGGTCCAGCCCTGGAAGGTGCGGAAGGCCGAGCACATGGTGGTGCCGGGATACTGCGGTCCGGCGGTGCGGTGGGCGGCGTCCCAGGGGTCGTACTGCTCGACCGTGCCGCTGAAGAGGTGCCGGAAGGTCCTTTGGTAGGCCTCGGTCATCCACAGGTCGAGGGTGCCGGGGTCGAGGTGGGTGCCCAGACCGCCCGAGTCGGCGCCCGGCGGCCGGCGGCGGATCCGGTCCGGGTAGAGCGAGTCGCGGTTCGGGTCGAACCACCGCACACCCTCGGACTCCTGCTTCCACTGGCTGTTGAGGAACGCCTGCACCCGGGCCATCCGGTCGCTCTGGCGGGCCTGCATCTGGGCCGGCGACCAGTAGACCGGGTAGATCTCAGGCTTGGACCCCACGCTGCCGAAGAAGTCGTCGCCGGGCCCTAGGTACGCCTCGAAGAAGCCGTTGCCGTCCACGTAGTCGACGATGTCGCGGTCCCAGTCGAGGGCCTGCTGGCGGTCGAAGTGCCCGCGTACGACGAGGCAGCCCCGCTCGCGCAGCTTCTCCACCGCTTCGGCTGACACCGTGCCGGCCTCGATGTCCGCGTACTCGATGACCGGCCAGATCGTCTCGCCGCGCTCCCTGGCGGCGGTGATGTCGTCGACCTTCGCCTGGACCCGCTGTTCGACGACCGCGAACACCTCCTCGACGGTGCGGCCGGAGGCCTCGATTCGGGCCCGCAGCGCGGCCTTGATCTCGCTGATCGCGGCGGAAAGGTCGTCCGGCGGCGACTCCCAGTGCGGCAGGGGCGGGAGCGGTGCGGCGGCCAGAGCGGGCTGGGCGTTCACGGCGCGACTCCTTCTAGTTAGGGCTCCTTCTTGGAAAGACTGTAGGAGGCGGGCACCCTTCTAGGCAAGGCTCCTGCCTAGAATCGATGGGTGACCACCGTCAAGCCCTCGCTGGAGCTACTCCGCTCGTTGACCGACGAGCACGTGCTACGGGAGCTGATGCAGGCACGGCGGCTGACCCGGGCCGACCTGGCGACCCGCAGCGGCCTGTCCAAGCCCACCGTTGGCGAGAGCGTGCGCCGACTGGCCGAAGCCGGCCTGGTCGTGGACACCGGGGAACGGACGCCCGGCGGGCGCGGCCGGGGCCGCGTCGGCTCGTACTACGCCCTCGCCGACACGGCCGGCACCGCCCTGGCCATCAGCATCGCGCCCGACGGAGTGGTCGTCGAGCGGGTCGACGCCCACGGCGACATCCTCGGGCGGACCCGCCACGACATCAGCCGGCCGGCACGGGCCGAGCAGGTCGCGGCGGCCCTGGGCACCGCCGCCGCACAGGCACGGGAGAGCGCCGGAGGAGCGATCCGACTGGCGGTCGTCAGCGCCGCCGACCCGGTGGAACGCGCCAGCGGTCGACTGGTCCGACTGCCCGACGCACCGTTCCTGCTCGGCGACCTCGACCCGGTCGATGTGCTGGCGTCACAGGTCGGCGGCCCGGTCATCGTCGACAACGACGTCAACTGGGCGGCACAGGCCGAACGAGACAACGATCCGACCCGCTTGAGCGACTTCGCCTACGTCTTCCTCGGCGAGGGGCTGGGCTGCGCGGTCGTCAGTGACGGCGAGGTACGCCGAGGCCACACCGGGCTGGCCGGCGAGATCGCCCACCTGCTGACCATCGGCCCACACGGCCAGGCAACCCGGTTCATCGACGTGTTCGCCGACCTCGATCTGCGCCGCGCCGGCACGACGGCCATCGACGCGGATCGCGTCCGTCAGACCGACATGGCCACGCGTGAAGCGCTGGGGCGCGCCGTCAGCGGCGTTCTCGCCGCCATCGTCGCGCTCACCGACCCGCGACTGGTTATCCTCGGCGGGCCCTGGGGCAGCCATCCGGCGGTCCTCGATGCCATCACCACGGCGTTCACCCAGATGCCCCGCCATGTCGAGGTCCGTCGGGCACTGCTGACGGAGGAACCGTCGCTGACCGGCGCTCGTGCGGAAGCCCTCAACCGCCTCCGCTCCACCATCGTCGCCCTCCCCCAGCGGGCGGCACCCCCGGTGACCCGCAGCTCCTGATCAGCCGAGCGGAAGGCCGGGGCGCGGATTCGGCCGATGACCCGAGACGAACAAACGATGCCCGCTATGTTCGGATTCGCCCAGTAATTCCGGCATCACCGGGAGTGAACCTATGTCGCACCACCTCGACACCCCCCTCGCCGCCCAGAACGGCCAGCTCTACATCAACGACCTGTACGTCTTCAACGGAGAGCGCGCCACCGTGTTCGTCATGGACGTCAACAGCTCGGTGACGAAGGCCGACATCCAGCGCGGCTTCCATGCCGAGGCGCGCTACGAAATCAAAATTCACGTCGATGGCGGCGAGTTCGAGGAGTTGACCTACCGGGTGGCCTTCGGCGAACCGGACGGCGCCGGGAAGCAGACGCTGATGGTGTACGAGCTCACCGGAGCGGATGCCCGTGACGACGCCGCGATGGGTACTCCCGTCGTCGAGGGCCGGACCGGCGAGGTGTCGAGCGGCGGAAACGTCCGGATCTGGGCCGGGCGGATCACCGACCCGTTCTACATCGACCTCGGCCAGCTCGCGACCGTCAACGCCGCGTTCAAGAACGGCGCGAAGCTGGACCGCGCGGCGTGGAAGGCCGACCAGGCCACAAACAGCTTCGCCGGCACCACCGTCGAGTCGATCGTCCTCGAGGTCTCCCAGGACGAGCCGCTGCTGCGCGACGGCACGCAGATCGGCGTCTGGTGCACCACCAAGCTGGCGACCGACGCCGGGGGGTGGCGGCCGATCAACCGTGGCGGCCACCCGATGATGTGGCCGACCTTCTGGCCGACCGACACCGACTTCTCCAACCCGGCCAACGCGCGACACCCCAGCAAGGACCTCACCGAGGACGGCGAGGAGATCGCGTCAGCGGTCGCGCGGGTGGTCGCCGCGAACGGGACCGCGCCGGATCCCCAGGCGTACGGCTGGAGCGTGGTCCGGCAGGTGTATCCCGATGTGCTGCCGTACCAGGTCGGGACGGCGGCCAACTACGGCTTCGCGGTCCGCAACGGTCGCACCATGGCCGACAACGCGCCCGAGGTGATGTTCTCCCTGGTGCTGAACACCGGGATGACGTCCGGCCTCACCCCGGACGTGACCAAGGCCGCCCGCGCCGACGCCTTCCCGTACGTGGTGCCGGCCTGACCCGGGCCGCCTCGGCCCCTGTCCGACGGGGCGGGTCAGGCCCCAGTAGCCCACGCTCGGCCGTATGACGCACGCACAGTTCGCGGACGAAGATGAAGCACAGTGCTGACGGGTCACGCAGTCGCTGAACGCGGACTGACCTCCTCGGCCGCGCCGAAGAGGTCAGTCCGCAGGAGGCTGGAGGCGGTCAGCCCTCAATGTCTCGCGGGTCGCGGCTGCGTGGGTAGGTGTTTTTCTCCCCGATCGTGCCGTCCTGCTTCTTAATCACGTGCTCGACGCCACGGTCGGCAGCCATCTCGCGACCCTGGGCCTGCGCGTCGGCCTTGGAGTCATGCGTACTGCTGGCCCGCTCATTGCCCTCGGGCCGGTTCTTCCACTGCCCGTCCTCGTGGTACGTGTCGACGTCACCCTTGGTCATCGTCGGCTCCTCCCTGCGGCTGAACTGTCACCTCATCAGTTGCCCGGAGCCGTTCTGGGCAAACGTGGGTCGCGCGGTCCTCAGCGGACGGTGGCGCCGACCGTCACTCCGGGCGGCAGTTGTTGCTCGTCCGCTTGACGATGTGTTCGCGCTCGTCGGTGGTGATACCCGACGGCTCCCCGTCGAAGTGCGTCTCGACCTTGTCCCAGCCGCGGCGCTGCTCGTAGTGCAGGTGCGGGGCCCCGGAGTTGCCGGTGCTGCCGAGGCGGCCGATCTGGTCGCCCTGGGCGACCCGCTGCCCCTCCCGGACCAGCGGCGGTTCGAGCAGGTGAAGGTACTGGGTCTCCCACTTGCCGCCGTGGTCGATCTTCACCCAGTAACCGCCACCGCGACCGCGCGGGCCCTCCGGATTCTCCGGGTTACGCCCGCCCAGCGATCCGTTGACGCCCGCCACAGTGACCGTGCCGGCGTAGGACGCGAGCACCGGCCGTCCCCACGCCTCACCCTCGGTCGGAAACAGGTCGACGTCGTAGTCGTCGTGGCCGGGATAGGTGCTGAGCTGCCACGTCTCGCCGCAGGAGACGGGAAGTTGGAAGAGCGGACGCGGGCCCGGCGGTCGCAGCATCGGCACGACGACCACGGCTACGCCAATGAGGGCTCCGAGCGCGACGAGCGCGACGAGAACCCGGACGGTGGTGCGGCTGCGGACGCGGCGGTGGGTGCGGACTCTGGTGGGGTGGCCGGTCGTCACCGCACCGAGCATGGCAGATCCCGGCAACGCCTCAGCTCCGGGTCACGGCTGCCGTCCGGCCGCCGCCCGACGTGACATTGCAGTCGTATCGCGAACCGGGTACGGTGGGATGCAATGCAGTTGCATTGCATCGAAAAGGGGCCCAGATGCACGTGATCGCGCTGTCCGAGGCAACCGCCGACATGGTCGACCTGGTGGGTGGCAAGGCGGCCGGGCTGGGCGAGCTGATCCGGCTGGGCGAACGGGTCCCCGAGGGGTTCTGCGTCACCGCCGAGTCTCACCGGCTCGGTGTCATCCCGCAGGCCGAGATCCTCGCCGCGTACCAGCGACTCGGCGCGGGCCCCGTGGCGGTGCGCTCCAGCGCCACGGCGGAGGACCTGCCCGACGCGAGTTTCGCCGGGCAGCAGGACACGGTCCTGAACGTCACGGGCGCCACCGAGCTGATCGCCGCGATCAGGAAGTGCTGGGATTCGCTGCACACCGCCCGCGCGACGGCCTACCGCGACGCCCGTGCCATCGATCATCAGGCGGTGCGGATGGCCGTCGTCGTGCAACACATGATCACCCCTGTGGTGGCGGGAGTGCTGTTCACCGCGAACCCACTGACCGGCCGCCGCGACGAGATGGCGGTCGACGCGGCGCCGGGGCTCGGCACCACCGTGGTGGAAGGTGCGACGACCGTGGACCACTACGTCCTCGACGGCGTCACCCGGGACGACACGGGATGCCTGACATCGGCGCACCTGGCGGAGCTGCGGACCACGGGTGCGCGGCTGCAGGGTCACTTCGGCTCCCCGCAGGACGTGGAATGGGCCATCGACGGGGACGGCCTGCTGTGGTTGCTACAGTCCCGGCCGATCACCAGCTTGTTTCTCCTCCCTCCGGAGACCGGCAAGCCCCTCCCCCGGGTCTATCTGGAGTTCGGTCACGTTCAGGGCATGCTGCAACCGGTCACACCGATGGGCATGTCCACGCTGCGGTCACAGATCGCGGCGATGCTCGCCGCGCTCGGCGTCCGGGTCGAGATCGTCGACATCGGCGGTCGCCTCTACGGTGACCTGACCGAGCTGGCCCGGAGCAGGTCGTCCCGCAAGCGGCTGGTCAAGCTCATGGCGGTCGACTTCGGCCCGCGGGCACAGGCGGTGATGGAGCACGTCCTGGCGGATCCGCGGTTCGCGCCGACCACGGGCAGCACCGAGCGCGGCGCGGCGGCCGGGGCGTCCCTGCGCACGGCCGGCCGTGCGGTGGTGGGAATCCTGCGCGCGCTGGCCCGTCCCGACGCGGCGCGGATCCGGATGTTCCAGGCGGTCGAGCGGATGGAAGTGCGGTCGGCGGCGCCCGACGACCTGCGGACCTCCACCGACCGGCTGCGCTTCCTTCGCGCGCAGGACGGCGAGAACAGTGCGGACGACATCATGTGGCCCATCGTGACGGGCATGCTCGCCGCCGCGTTGCCGGCCTCGTTGCTCAAGGGCGTCGCCCGCCCGGACGAGATCCACACCGTGCTGGGCGGGATGCCGCACAACGTCACCATCGAGATGGACCTGGCGCTCTGGCGACTCGCCCGGGACGCGGACGAGCACCGCCAACTCCTGCTCGACACCCCGCCGGACGAGTTGGCCGCGCGTTATCTGCGCGGCACGCTGCCCGACATCGGAATGGCCGCGTTCCTGGACGCCTACGGTCATCGCGGCGTCGCTGAGGTCGACCTCGGCGTGCCGCGCTGGGCGGAGGATCCGGCACCGGTCTTCGCGGCGATCGCCAACTACCTGCGGGTCACCGACCCGCAGCAGGGGCCCGATCAACGCTTCCAACGGGCCGCCGCGGCAGCCGAGACCGCGCTGGACGAACTGGCCGCGCGGGCCCGCCGTCGCCGGCCGGTACGCGGCACCATCGCCGGGTTCCTGCTACGCCGGGCCCGGTCGTTGGCCGGCCTGCGGGAGGCCGGCAAGTTCGCCGGGCTGTACCCGTTGCGGGAGAACCGCCGGCAACTGCTGCTCATCGGCGCCGACCTCACCGCCGCCGGTCTGCTGGAGCAGCCCGACGACATCATGTTCCTGACCCTGGACGAGGCGGAGGCTGCGGTCCACCGCAGCACCGATCACCGGGCCACGGTCACCTCCCGCCGGGCGGTGCACCACCGGGAGTTGCGCCGCAGGTCGGTACCGGTGGCCCTGCTGTCCGACGGCACCGACGTCGAGACCATCCTGCCCTCGGAACCCGCCCGCGACGGCACCCTCACCGGTGTGGGGGCGTCGGCGGGCCGGGTGACCGGCTCCGCCCGGGTCGTCCACGACCCGGCAACCGCCCACATCGAGCCCGGCGAGGTCCTGGTCGCCGCGACCACCGACCCCGGCTGGACGCCGTTGTTCCTCACCGCCTCGGCGCTGGTCACCGAGACCGGCGCGATCATGGCGCACGGCCCCACCGTGGCCCGGGAGTACGGCATCCCCGCCGTCATCTGCGTGTCTGACGCCACCCGGACCATCTCCACCGGCCAACTCGTCACCGTCGACGGCGGCGCCGGAACCGTCACCGTCCACTGACCGCCAGCCCACGAGCGAGGACGAGGAATGACCGACATGAAGGCCCCGACCAGGGCGAGGGTGGCTCCACTGCTCCGCCGGGCCGCAGCGACGGAGGGCGCCATGTGGCGCAGCCTCTACGTGTGGGCACGGCGTAAGCCGCTGCCGCTGGCCCAGGGCGACGATCCGTTCGGCTACCTCGGCGTGGTCAAGCCGATCCTCGGCATCTTCATCGCCCTGTCGATCGTCGAGATTCCGGTCTTCGACCTCATCGTCACCCACGTGGTGCCGTGGCGGCCGGCCCGCTGGATCGTGCTCGGCCTCGGCATCTGGGGTCTGCTCTGGATGGCCGGTCTCTACGCGAGCATGCGGATCCACCCACACCTCGTCGGTGACCGGGGCCTGCGGGTGCGGCTGAGTTCGGGAATCGACATCTGGATCCCGTGGACGGACATCGAGGCCCTGCGCAAGCGTCACCGCTCGCTGCCCTCCAGCAGGTCGGTGCAGGTCGAGCAGGAGGGCGAACGACGGGTCCTGAACATCTCGGTCGGCGCTCAGACCAGCATCGACGTTCTGCTGCGCCGACCGACGACCTTCGACCTGCCCAAGGGTCGGACCGAGCCGATGGACGAGCTGCGGCTGTACGCCGACGATCCGGACGGCCTCCTGCGCAGCGCTCGCGGCACCCCCGCGACCGGCGCCGTCAGCCGGTAGCCGCCGCCCGTCGGCGGCGTGTCCGCGCCATCCACTCTGAGATGATCGAGGTCATGCCCAAGAAGGTCGATCACCAGGAGCGACGCACCCTCATCGCTGACGCGCTGATGCGGGTCGCCGCGGATCAGGGCCTGGAGGCCGTCAGCCTCCGTCACGTGGCTGCCGAGGCCGGCGTGTCCGCCGGCATGGTTCAGCACTACTTCCGCACCAAGGACGAGATGATGGCGTTCGCGCTGGCCGTGGTCCGCGAGCGCAGCCAGATCCGGGTCACCGAGGCGATGGACCGGCTGGGCCCGGACCCAGCCCCTCGGCTGCTGCTCCGCACGATGATCGCCGCCCTGCTGCCACTCGACGAGCGGACCCGCGACGACGGCCGGGTGGCGCTGGCGTTCCTCGCCTACACCGCGGTGCGGCCGGCAGCCGCGTCCAGCCTGCGCGAGGACACCGGGCAGCTGACCGGGTTCATCGCCGGCCTGCTGCCCCTTCGGAACGCCGACGCCGCCGCGGCCGGCCTGCTGGCGCTGATGGAAGGGCTGGGCATCTATCTGCTGGGCGGGCAGTACACCGCCGAGCAGGCCTTGGTGGCGCTGGATGCCCACCTCGACCTGATCTTCGGCTCGACGACGGGTGCCTGAGCGAGGATGAGCTGATGAGCCGCGTCCTTCGGACCCGACCGGTGCTCCTGGAGGAGTCACACCGGGCGACCACCTTCGAGATCTTCTTCGACCTGGTTCTGGTACGCCTGGAGCTGCTACACCTGGCTGAGCAACCAGGTCCGCGCCGACGTCGGCCTGGTGCGGGCCGGGATGATCGTGGCGATGGCCGCCATCTTCGTGGCCACACTGGTGATCCCCGACGCGTGGCAGCACGAGGACGGGGCGGTGAGCCATCGTGTTGTACGGCGGCGCCGCGGTCTACCTGATCGGCCGGTTCCTGTTCCTCCGGCTGACCGTCCGCACCTCGCCGAGCCAGTTCGTCGCCATCGGCGTGACACTGCTGCTGGTGCCGGTCGCCGGGGTCCTGCCCGCACTGGCCGCCCTCGGGCTGCTCACCGTCTTCCTCACCATCCTCGTCCTGTACGAGAGGTTCACCGCGCCGGTTCAGTGACGACGTTCTCGACGGCGGCGCGACGAATCGACGGATTGTGCCGCCCCCGCTCGCCATGGCACTGTGCGAATCCTCGGGGAGGGGCGGTTGCAGATGTTGACCATCCAAAGGATGACGCTCGGGTACGGCGACGCGCCACCCGTCCTCACGGACGTCTCGGTGACGGTCCGGCCGGGTCGGGTGCTGGCGTTGACCGGCTCGTCGGGCGCGGGCAAGACCACCCTGCTCAACGCCATGGCGGGGCTGCTGCGGCCGCGCGACGGGGCGGTGACCGTTGACGGGCAGCCGCTCCGCGACCGTGATCACGCGGTGGACCACCGGATCGTCCTCATCCCCCAGGACAACGGGCTGGCCCCGATCCTGACCGCCGCGGAGAACGTGCAGGTGACTCTCGTCGCCGGCGGCGTGGCACCGCCCGAGGCGCGCCGGCAGACCGCCACGGCGCTGGCTCAGCTGGGCCTCGCCGGGCAGGCCGACCAGCTGGTCGAGGAGCTGTCGGGCGGCCAGCAGCAGCGTACGGCCATCGCCCGCGGCCTGGCCCTGGGCGGCGGTGTGCTGCTGGCCGACGAGGTGACCAGTGAGCTGGACGCGGGCAACCGGCAACGGGTGCTGGATCTGTTGCACGACGAGGCCCGGCGGGGCGCGGCCGTCGTGTTCGCCACCCACGACGCGGAGGTCGCCGCCGCCTGCGCGGCGGAGCTGCACCTCGTCGACGGGCGAGCGGAGATCGTGCGCGATTGAGGTAGCTTGCGGTAGGTAACCGGTCCGTATCGATCCGCGTACGCGGGGCGGTGCGCGGGCCGGCTCGTCGGTAGCGTCACCGTCCATGTTGGCCGTCATCGGGGGCGCGCTCGCGGCCCGCCGGGCGCAAGCCCTGGCGGTGCTCCTGCTCGCGGTGCTCGCCAGTGCCGCCGCCGCGGCCGCACCCGGCTACGTGGCCGCCGCCGGGCGGGCCCTCGCCAGCAACGAGTTCTCCACCGCCGACCCGAACGAACTGCGGCTGCGGCTCACCGACCCCACGGAGTACCCGGGGATGCCGGGCGACCCGACCGGGAGTGTGTTCGCCGCCAAGGTCGAGCGACTCGCGCCGGCCGGGTTCGTGGTCGTCCTCGGCGCGCAGAGCGGCGGCGTCGCCGCCGGCCCAGCCGGGCGCGTGACCTCGAACCTGATCTACCGAGCGGGGGTGTGCGAACGGGTCGTGATTGTCGGCGCCTGCCCCCGGTCCACCTCCAAGGGGCAGCTGCCCGAGGTGCTGGTCAGCACGAATACCGCAGCGCATCTGGGTGTCGCCACCGGCGGCCAGTTCACGTTCGGCGCGGTGCCGGTGCGGGTGGCCGGCGTCTACCGGCCGCTGGACGCGACCGACCCGTTCTGGCTCGGCGGCGAATATCTCCGGCCACCCGCACCGGGTTCGGCGCCCCCGTCGGCCGTGGGCAGCGCACCTGACGCCATCTTCACCTCCGAGTCCTCGCCCTTGGCCGACGACGACGCCATCCTGTACCGATCGATTGCTGACCTGTACGTGACCGAGCAGGCGGTGTCGACCCGGTCGGGGCAGGACCTGCGGGACACCGCCGCGGCGGTGACGCGCGACGGAAGCCGCGAGGGTTTCGGTGCCGGCACCTCGCTGCCGAGCCTGCTCGATCGCGTCACCCTCCAACGTGGGCAGCTGGCCGCGGGCGTGACACTGGGTGCCGGCCTGCTCGTCCTGCTCTGCTGGCTGGTGCTCTTCGTGGCGGTCAGCTCGGCGGCCGACGAGCGCCGACCGGAACAGGGCCTGCTCCTGCTCCGCGGGGTGCAGCGCCGACGGCTGTGGGCACTGGCGATCGGCGAGCACGCCGTACCCGTGCTGGTCGCGATCCCCCTGGGCTGCCTGGGTGGCCTCGCCGCCGCCAGACTGCTCGCCGCGCACACCCTGCCCGCCCGTGCCGACGTCATGGTGGACACGACCGTGATCGGCTACGCCGCCGTCGGCGCCGCCGGGGCGCTCACCGCGGTGCTGCTGGCCCAGGCGCGGACCCTGTCCGCACCGGTCGTCGACCTGCTGCGCCGGGTGCCAGCGCGGATGCGGGGGTGGCGGGCGACCGTCGGCGACATCGTGGCGGTGTCCATCGCGGTGGCCGCCCTGGTGCAGTTGCGCTCCGGCGGGTCGCCCTCGGGGTTGGCCCTGTTGGCTCCGGTGGCCGGCGCGCTCGCCGCGGGCCTCCTGCTGGCGCGGGTCGCCATGATCGCCGGGGCGGCGGTGGGGGCGGCGCTGCTGGCACGGGGCCGGACAACCGCTGGCCTCGCTCTCGTTCAGGTGACCCGCCAACCACGATTCCGACCACTGATCGCGCTGCTCACCGTGGTCGTCGCGATGCTCGCCTTCACCGCCGCGACGAGCGAGGTCGCGTCGGCCGCCTACACGGATCGGGCGACCGTCGAGGTCGGGGCACCCCGCGTGGTCGGCGTCGACGCGCTGTCGCACCGGCACCTGCTGGAGTCCGTCCGAGCCGTCGACCCCGAGGGTCGCTTCGCGATGGCCGCGGTGGTGAAGGAGGCAGCCACCGGGGTCGGCACGCCGGTGCTCGCCGTGGACTCGGACCGGCTGGCGACGGTGGCCGCGCCGCACTCGTCGTACGGCGTGGCCCTGGCGGACGTCGCACGAAAGATCCGCCCCGAGGCGCCGGGAGCACCGTTCCTGCTGCGGGGGCGTGAACTCACCGTGGTCCTCTCCGCCAGCTACGACGAGGACGCCTTCGGCGGGAACCGTGTCCGCCTCTTCGTCTCGGTCGCCAGCAGGACCGGCACCCGCCGGATCACCGCCCACAAGGACATCAGTCCCGACCTTCGCGAATACCGCGTGCAGGTGCCCGAGTGCGCGCAGGAATGCCGGTTGGTCAACATGGAGATCGTCGCCCCGGTCGTCTCCCGGCCGCTGAAGATCCGCTTCGAGGAGTTGCGCACCGGCGACAGCGACGCGGAGCGGCTGACCGGAGCGGAGTTGGCCGACCTGCGACGGTGGCGGCAATCCGACCCGACGGACACCTTCCTGACCGCCACGAGTGGCCGGGATGCCGCTCTGGTCTTCGATGTGGCCGAGAACCGTCGGTCCACGCCGGCCGGCATCGCCGTCATCGATTCGCCGTTCCCGTTACCCGGTTGGTTGACCCGGTCCAAGGCGGCATCCCTGCAACGGGGATACCCGTACGAGGGGATCGACGGGTCGCCGACGCAGGCGACGGTTGAGGGCCTGGCGGACCGACTGCCCCGACTCGGGGGATCCGGCATGATCGTCGACCTGGAGTACGCCGACCGGCTCTCCGTCGCCGGCCAGACCGGTGTCAAGGAGGTCTGGTTGGCGCCGACCGCGCCCGCCGACATCGTCGACCGGCTGCGGGCACAGGGTCTGGTCATCCAATACGACCGGACGACCGCCAGTATGCGGCAGGGCTTCGACCGGCAGGGGCCGGCGTTGGCGTTGCGCTTCAACCTGTTCGCCGCGTTGGCCGGGGTCCTGATCGGGGCGGCCGGTCTCATCGCGGCGGCAGCCGCCGAACAGCGCAACCGGGTCGCCATGCTGGTGGCGCTCCGGCGGCAGGGGCTGCCCCCACGCGCCGTCCGCGGCGGCTACGGATGGCCGGTCGCGGTCGCCACCGTGGCGGGCGGCCTCGCCACCCTCGTGATCTGGATCCTCATGCGGAGTGGGCAGCGCCTGTTCGGTGACGGCCGGTCGCCGGTCCCGTTGCCCGACTGGCCGGACGTTGGCCGACTGCTGTTGTTCGTGGTGCCCACGGTCGTTCTCTTCGCCCTCACCGCGGCGGTGCTCGGCCGGTTCGTCGCCGCCTCGGTCCGCCGCCGGACCGGCCGATGACCGCCGCACCGCCCTCCGAGGGCGTCCCCGTCACCTGCCACCGGCTGATCCACATCTACTCCACCGGGACCGGCGACGTGGTCGCGCTCTCCGGCGTGGACCTGTCCATCTCCGCCGGCGAGATGCTGGCGCTGGTCGGGCCGTCCGGCTCGGGCAAGTCCACCCTGGTCTCCATTCTCGGCGGGCTCATGCGGCCCAGCGCCGGCCGGGCGTACGTGGGCGAGCACGACCTGTCCCGGCTGTCCCCGACCGGTCTGGCCGCCCTCCGCGGGCCCACGGTCGGGACGGTGTTGCAGGGCGCCGAACGCAACCTGCTGCCGTACGTGTCGCTGTCGCGCAACATCTGGTTGGCCCAGCGGCCGGCGGCGCGGCTCGCCGGGCGCCGGCTGGATCCGCCGGAGGCGATCCTGGAGCTCGTCGGTCTCGCCGGCGCCGGCGCGCGCCGCTTGAGGGACCTGACCCCGGGGCAGCGTCAGCGGGCCGCACTGGCACAGGGGCTCGCCGCCGGGCCCGGCCTGCTCCTGGTCGACGAGCCGACCAGTCAGCTCGACGGGGCCGGTCGCGACGAGGTGCTCGCCGCGCTGGCCACCATCAACTCCGAGCGGGGGACGACGGTGGTCGTGGTGACCCACGACGGTGACGTCGGTGCCCAGCTGGGTCGAGCCGTCACCATCCGCGACGGCCGGGTGGGCGCGGAGGGACGGGACGGTCGGGACTTCGCCGTGGTGGCCGGGGACGGCACTATCCAGCTTCCGCCGGAGACGTTGGCGACCTTCCCGGCCGGGACGCTCTTCGAGGTCGACCACACCGGCGAGTCGATCACCCTGCGCGCCACCGTGAACCCGTCGACCTCCCGCAACGGCGAGGTGACGAGCGGCGAGCGCGGCCCCGCCGCCGGTTGACGAGCCGGCGTTAGAGGCCGAACATCGGCCGGCAGGCCGCCACCCCGTCGACGCGCACCGCGGGCCGCTGCTGCCGCGTCCACGTCTGCCTGGTGAGCCTCAGCCGGTCAGAGACCAGGGCCTCGTCGCCACGAGCGTCGACGGAGATGCCGTCGTGCTCGTAGCCGAGCTTGCGGGACACGCCCTGGGAGGCGTGGTTGTCCTGGAACACTTCGGTGCGGGCGGCCCGCGCGCCCAGGTGGTCGAAGGCCAGCGTGAGCAGACCCACGCGGGCCTCGGTCCCGTAGCCCCTGCCCTGGTGGTCGAGTCCCAGCCAGGCCGATGTCGTGACCTCCCGGACGACCGCGAAGTCGTTCGCTCGCAGGGTGACCACGCCGAGCGGGCGCCCGTGGTGGAACACTCCGAGCCCGAGCCGCCACCGTGCCGCGCTCCACCCCGCGAGCTGGTCCCAGTGTCCCTGCAACACGGACCGCGCCCGATCCTCCGGGCTGCCGTCGGTCCACGGGGTCAGGAACGGACGCTCATCCGCTCGGTGCACGCCGTCGCCGGCAAGCTGGGCCAACGCCGCCAACTCCTCGTCCCGGGGCAGGCGCAGTTCGAGTCGTGACGTCGAGATGATCAGGCCGTACTGGGGCCACAGGTCGGCGAGCATACGCTGATCATGATGCCGGCCGTTCGGCTCCGCCACCGGTTTGTGGAGCCAGCTCCGCCGGCCGCGCTCGCCATCAGGTGACCGGGGACGGGGACTCGGCGCCGGGCAGCATCAGTGTCGGCGCACCGGACCCGTCGGCCGGGACGGTCCAGACGTCGGGACGGCCGTCGCTCTGGCGCAGCGTGTAGGCCAGCGTGACGCCGTCCAGCCAGGCCGCTTGGTCGTCGACGCTGGCCGTCTCCGCCGTCGCGGTCACCCGCATGGTCGACAGGTCGAGGACCGACAGCCGCCAGCCCTTCGCCGGGTCGGCGTCGACGGCCTCCTTGAAGGCGATCCGCGTGCCGTCTTGCGACAGCGACGGGCACTCGACGTTCTCCTTCATCGTCTCGAGGGTGCGGGCGGCGACGTCGCCTCGGACCAGGTACCGCTTTCCGTCGGTGGACATGGTCGCGTAGAAGCGGTTGTCGTCGGCGGTGAAGGTGACGCCCCAGAAGTTGACGTCGGGATTGCGGTAATCGCGGCCGTCCCGGGTGACCGCGAACTCCTCCAGTGACATCACCGTGGCGCCGGTGGTGGTGTCGAGGATGCCCGTGCGCGTGTAGAACCCGCTGCTGGTGTAGGAGTCACCGCCGACGAATGTCGTCCAGGAGACCATCCGGCCGGAGGACGAGACCCGGGCCCGGTTCGGCAGGCCGGGCACGGGAACGGACCGCGTCGGTCGCAGCGCGGCGTCGAGCACGACGACCTGGTACGTCCACGGCGTCTCCGGCTTCAGGCAGACGCCGGTGCCGGCCGCCGCGTACACCCGAAGGCACTCCAGGTTGGTCACGGTGCGCGGCCCGGCGGGGTCGGCCACGGCGACCGACGAGACGTGCCGGTCGGTGATCGCGAGCAGGCGCGGCCCGGGCGTCAGGGTGACCGCCTGATCCGCGCCGGCGGCGGGTGGTGGGGTCCGGTCCCGTCGCGCGGCCGTGGCGGTGTATCCGACCGCCACGGTGCCCAGCAACACCGTCGAGACGGCCACCACACCGAGTTTCGTTCGGGTCGACAACGTCATCGGGGCACCTTCCGGGTGAGCAGGCGGGACGGGGTGGCCAGCAGGAGCACCTTGACGACGAGGACACCGCCGACGGCCAGGGCCGCGAGCCGGATCGCGGTCTCCGGTCCCCACGCATGCCAGGTGAGACCGAACAGGACCGAGGAGACGAGGTACGCCAACGCCTGCCCGGTCTGCACGAGCGCGATGCCGGTGGTCCGCAGCCGTGGTGGCAGCACCGGGCCGGCGAGCGCGATGAGCACGCCGTCAGTGGCCGCGTAGAACGTGCCGTACAGCGCCAGGGTCAGCACGAGCACCGGCCAGCCGTGGACCGGGCCGGCCAGCAGCAGGTACGTCACGCCGAGGGTCGCGTAGCCGCCCACCACCACCGGCAGCCGGCCGATCCGGTCGGCGAGCACACCGAGTGGGGCGGCGAGAACCAGGTACGCCAGGCTGGTCCCCACCGCGAGCAGCGGAAACCACCGCAGGCCGAGGTCCTCGCGGCGCTGGAGCAGCAGATAGACGAAGCCGTCGCCGATCGTGGCCAGCCCGAGCAGTGCCGCCGCCAGCAGCAGGCGGCGGGCGGGGCGGCTGCGCAGCAGACCGAGCGCCTCGCGTACGGAGACCTTTGGGTCGTCCGGGCCGTCCGTCGGCTCGCCGTGCGGACGCTCCCGGACGAAGAGCACGAGCACGACGACGGCCAGCACGGCGACGCAGAAGCTGGTGACGAAGACCGCGTCGTACGACTGCCCGACGGCCAGCAGCACCGCGAACGCGGCCAGCGGCCTGAGGAACGCGCCGACACTGTCCATCGCCCGGTGCACACCGAACGCCCGGCCCAGCGCCTCGGGTGGTGTGGAGAGCGTGATGAGCGCGTCGCGCGGTGCGCTGCGGATGCCCTTGCCGAGCCGGTCGACGGCGATGACGGCGCCGATGGCCGGCACGGACCGGCCGGCGAACAGCAGGCCGAGCTTGGCGGCCGCCGAGAGCGCGTAGCCGACGCCGGCCACCAGCTTGTGCCGACGGAAACGATCGGCGGCGAAGCCACCGACGACTCGCAGCAGCGCGCTCGCTCCGGTGTGGACGCCGTCGAGCACGCCGAAGGCCAGTGGGCTGAGTTGCAGACCCAGCACCAGGTAGAGCGGCAGGACGGCGGTCACCATCTCGGCGGAGACGTCGGTGATCAGGCTGACCGTGCCCAGGGCCACGACGTTGCCGCCGACCAGGGCCAGCCGGCGGCGGGGCCGTCCGGAGGCGGGCGGGTCGGAGGGGGGCGGGTCGGCGCCCGGTCGGGAGACGGTCGACAGGTACACGAGCATCTCCTCGAATCGGCGGCCTGACGGTCAGCCATCCTGCGAACTAATCGGAGGGGTTACAAGGAGCCGTCGGGAGCGAGCAGACGAGCGTCGGGTGAACACGTCACCAACATCGAAATGTTTCGCTGTTTGAGCGTACTGTTCATCTGGCCGTAGTCCGCCGGTCCGGCGACCTTCCTACGTTCCTTGCGCTCGACACACGCAGAGAAGGGGTCCTGGATGGACATTCGATTTCCCCGCCCACCGGTGGCGCTGGGGGCGATCGCGGTGCTGGTCGCCGCCACCGCCGCGGTCGTCGTGACCGGCGCAGGTGCGGCGTCGGCGGCGACCGTGACGTACGCGCCGGTCGCCGACACCTACGTCCAGAGCGACACGGCGTCCACCAACTACGGCACGTCCACGCAGATCGTGGCCGACAACTCCCCCGTCCGACGGTCGTTCCTGCGCTTCACCGTGAGCGGCGTCAGCGGCACGGTGACCACCGCGAAGCTGCGGCTGCGCACGATCAGCGGCAACAGCGGCAGCGACGCCGGTGGCACGTTCCGGAGGATGTCCAACACGAGCTGGTCGGAGACCGGCACCACCTGGAACAACCAGCCGGCCATCGACGGGGCCACGCTCGGCTCGATCGGGGCGGTCAGCGGCGACACCTGGTACGAGCTGGACGTCCGGGCGGCGGTCACCGGCAACGGCACGTACAGCTTCGGGGTGACCTCCGCCAGCGGTGACGGCGTCTACTACGACTCGCGGGAGAGCGGAGCCGACGCACCGCAGTTGGTGGTCACGACCGGGACCACGCCGCCACCCTCCGGCGACCCGGTCCTGGTCGGCGCCGGTGACATCGCCAACTCCGGCTCGGGCGACACCGCCACCGCTGCCC
Source organism: Micromonospora sp. NPDC005163 (assembly GCF_053599835.1). Lineage (NCBI taxonomy): Bacteria > Bacillati > Actinomycetota > Actinomycetes > Micromonosporales > Micromonosporaceae > Micromonospora > Micromonospora sp. NPDC005163. The sequence goes on along the minus strand of NZ_JBSFYP010000024.1, from coordinate 77,224 downwards.
TGCTCGACAACATTCCCGGAACGGTCTTCACCACCGGCGACAACGTCTACAGCAACGGCACCGCCGCCGAGTTCAACAGCTACTACGCCCCCACCTGGGGCCGGCACAAGGCGCGCACCCGCCCGGCGCCGGGCAACCACGACTACAACACCTCGGGAGCCACCCCCTACTACAACTACTTCGGTACGCAGGCCGGCCCCAGCGGGCGCGGCTACTACTCCTACGACCTCGGCAACTGGCACGTCGTGTCGCTGAACTCGAACATCAGCATGTCGGCGGGCTCCACCCAGGAGCAGTGGCTACGGGCCGACCTCGCGGCCAGCAGCAAGCCGTGCACGCTGGCCTACTGGCACCACCCGCTGTTCACGTCGAGCTCGAACCACGCGCCGTCGACGTCGACGCGGCCGCTGTACCAGGCGCTCTACGACTACAACGCCGACGTGGTCGTCTGGGGGCACAACCACGTGTACGAACGGTTCGGCCCGATGAACCCGGCCGGTGGCTACGACGCCAGCCGGGGCATGCGCAGCTTCGTCGCCGGGATGGGCGGTGCGGACCACTACAGCTTCGGCACCATCCAGCCCAACAGCGAGGCCCGCAACAGCTCGGCGTTCGGGGTACTGAAGTTCACCCTGCACGCCGGCAGCTACGACTGGCAGTTCGTGCCGGTCGCCGGGCAGACCTACAACGACAGCGGCACCGGCAACTGCCACTGATCCGTCGACCCCGCTGCGCTGCTCGCGGCGCAGCGGGATCGCCGGCGGTGGTCAGGGGCCAGGCCGGGCGACGCGGCGTCAGCGGGTTCCGGCGGCGCGTCGCTTGTTATAGACGTCGAAGGCCACGGCCACCAGCAGAACGAGCCCCTTCACCACCGACTGTGTCGACTGGTCGACGCCCATCAGCTGCATGCCGTTGCTCATCACCGCCATGATCAGACCACCGACCATCGCGCCCACCACGGTGCCCACGCCGCCGGTGACCGCCGCGCCACCGATGAACGCCGCAGCGATCGCGTCCAGCTCGAACATGTTGCCGGCGGCGGGCTGGGCGCCGTTGGACCGCGAGGAGTAGATGACGCCGGCCACCGCCGCCAGGAAGCCCATGTTGACGAACATCCAGAAGTTGACGGTGCGGACCTTCACCCCGGACAGCGCCGCGGCCGAGAGGTTGCCGCCGATCGCGTAGACCTGACGACCGAACACGGTACGCCGGGTCAGCAGGCCGTAGACCAGGACGAGGACCGCCAGCACGATCAGCACGATCGGGAGGCCGCGGGCGTGCGCCAACTGCCAGGCGAAGTACATGATGACCGCGCCGACCGCGGCGACCCGGGCGACGAACAGCGGGAACGACTCGACGGGCTGCTGGTAGCGGATGCGCGCGACGCGGGTGCGGAAACCGCTCACCGCGTACCCGGCCACGGCGACGGCTCCGATCAGCAGCGTGAAGGCGTCGAAGCCCTGCCCGCCGAACAGTCCGTTGAGGAATCCCGCCGCGACGCGCTGGTACTCGGCCGGGAACGGCGACAGCGAGATGTTGTCGAGCACCCGCAGGGTGAGACCCCGGAACAGCAGCATCCCGGCCAGGGTCACGATGAACGCCGGGATCCCGGCGTACGCCACCCAGAAGCCGTGCCAGGCGCCCACCGCGACGCCGACGACGAGCGCGGCCAGGATGCCGACCCACCACGGGTAGCCCTGCTGGATCACCAGGACCGCGGAGACCGCTCCGGTCAGCGCGACCACCGAACCCACCGACAGGTCGATGTGCCCACCGATGATCAGGATGACCATCCCGATCGCGAGCACCAGGATGTACGAGTACTGCAGGACGATGTTGGTGATGTTGCCGGGGCTCAGCGACACCCCGTCGGTCAGGATCGCGAAGAGCGCGACGATGACGACCAGGGCGACGTAGATCCCGCTCTGCCGCAGGTTGTTCAGCACCAGGGCCCGAAGGTCGCTCGTCCCGGTGTGCAGGGCGGCGGCCGGCGCGCTGTCCGGGGGCGTCGGGCGCTCCGTCGAGGGGGTCTTGATGCTGGTCATCCGACGAGCTCCTTGTCCTTGGTCATCAGCTCCATGAGGCTCTCCTGGGTCGCCTCGCCGACCGGCTTCTCACCGGTGATCCGGCCGGCGGCGAGGGTGTAGATGCGGTCACACATCCCGAGCAGCTCCGGCAGCTCGGAGGAGATGATGATCACCGCCTTGCCCTCGCCCACGAGCCGGTTGATGATCGTGTAGATCTCGTACTTGGCCCCGACGTCGATCCCGCGGGTGGGCTCGTCCAGGATCAGCACGTCGGGGTCGGTGAAAAGCCACTTCGACAGGACGACCTTCTGCTGGTTGCCGCCGGAGAGCTTGCCGACCACCGCCATGACGCTGGGCGCCTTGATGTTCATCTCCCGCCGGCTCGCCTCGGCGACCTTGATCTCCTCGTTGCCGTTCACCCAGCCCAGCCGGGCCAGCCTGGCCAACGCGGCGGCGGAGACGTTGCGGCGGACGTCGTCGATGAGGTTCAGGCCGAACCGCTTGCGGTCCTCCGTGACGTAGGCGATGCCGTTGTCGATCGCCTCCGCGACCGTACGGGCCTTCGCCTCCCGCCCGTGCACGAACAGCCGACCACTGATGTCGCGGCCGTAGGACCGGCCGAACACGCTCATCGCCAGCTCGGTGCGCCCGGCCCCCATCAGCCCCGCGATACCGACGACCTCACCGGCCCGCACGGACAGGCCGACGCCCTCGACGACCAGCCGGTCCTGGGTCGGGTGCCGTACCGTCCAGTCCTCGATCCGGAGCACCTCCTCGCCGGGGGACGACACCCGGTCCGGATAGAAGCTGTCCAGGTCGCGCCCGACCATGCCCCGGATGATCCGCTGCTGGGTCACGTCGTCGGCCCTCATGTCGAGGGTCTCCACCGCGCGCCCGTCCCGGATGACCGTGGTGGAGTCGGCGATCGCGGTGATCTCGTTGAGCTTGTGCGAGATCATGATGCAGGTGATTCCCTGCTCCTTGAGCTGCCGCAACAGGTCGAGCAGGTGAGCCGAGTCGACGTCGTTGAGGGCGGCGGTCGGCTCGTCCAGGATGAGCAGGCGCACCTTTTTCGACAGCGCCTTGGCGATCTCCACCAGCTGCTGCTTGCCCACCCCGAGCTGGATGACGGGAGTGACCGGATTCTCGTGCAACCCGACGGACGCCAGCAGCTCCGCCGCGTCGGCGTTGGCCCGGTTCCAGTCGATGAGCCCACTGCGGCCGCGGCGCTCGTTGCCGAGGAAGAGGTTCTCGGCGATCGACAGGTACGGCACCAGGGCGAGTTCCTGATGGATGATGACGATGCCGTTGGCCTCGCTGTCCCGGATACCGCGAAACTGCATCGGTTTGCCGTCGAACAGGATCTCGCCGTCGTACGAGCCGGACGGGTGCACCCCGGAGAGCACCTTCATCAGCGTGGACTTGCCGGCGCCGTTCTCGCCGCAGATGGCGTGGATCTCGCCCCGGCGCACCGCGAGGGTGACGTCCTCCAGCGCGGTCACCCCGGGGAAGGTCTTCGTGATGCGACGCATCTCGAGGATGGTGTCGTCCATGGTCACTGTCCTCAGTCGGATCGGGACGCGGTACGCCATGATGCCGGGCCCGGCGGTGAACGCCGAGCCCGGCAGGCAGATTACTTCTTGGCCTGACCGGCGGCGACCTCTTCCGCCGTCCAGTAGCCCGAGTCGATCAGCGCCGTCTTGATGTCGTCCTTGTAGACGGTCACGATCGGCAGCAGGTACGACGGCACGACCTTCACGCCGTTGTTGTACGTCTGCGTGTCGTTGGCCTGCGGCTGCTTGTCCTGCAGGAACGCCTCGGCGGCGTTCACGGCCTGCTCGGCCAGCAGCCGGGTGTCCTTGAAGACCGTGCAGGTCTGCACGCCGTCGTTGATCAGCTTGATCGAGGCGATCTCGGCGTCCTGACCCGTCACCGCCGGGAGCTTCTTACCCGCCTTGCCGTAGCCGGCGTTCTGCAGGGCGGTGATGATGCCCCGGGAGATGCCGTCGTACGGCGACAGGACCCCGTCGACCCGCGCGCCGTCGTTGTAGCTGGAGGTGAGCAGGTCCTCCATCCGCTTCTGCGCGGTCTCCTGCTGCCACCGCAGGATGGCCACCTGCTCGATGGTGGTCTGTCGCGACTTCACCTTCAGCGTGCCGGCGTCGATGAACGGCTTCAGCGTGTCCATCGCGCCGCCGAAGAAGTACTGGGTGTTGTTGTCGTCCAACGACCCGGCGAACAGCTCGACGTTGAACGGACCCTTCGCCGTACCCTTCGAGCCGTCCTTGTTCTGCAGGCCGAGGCCGACCAGCAGCCCGGTGGCCTGGGCGACGCCCACCTTGTAGTTGTCGAAGCTGACGTAGAAGTCGACGTTCTTGCTGCCGCGGATCAGCCGGTCGTACGCGATCACCGGGATCTTCGCGTCGGCGGCGGCCTGCAACTGGCCGCTGAGCGCCGTGCCGTCGATCGCCGCGATGACCAGAACGTCCGCACCCTGGGTGATCATCTGGTCGACCTGCTGCGACTGGGTGGGGATGTCGTCGCCCGCGTACTGGAGGTCGACCTTGTAGCCCTTGGCCTCCAGCTTCTGCTTCACCGCGTTGCCGTCGGCGATCCACCGCTCGGAGGTCTGCGTCGGCATCGAGACGCCGATGGTCAGGTCGCCGGGTTTCTTCGCGCTGGTGTCACCGCCGCTGCCAGCACCCTCGCCACTGCACGCCGCCAGGCTCAGCGCCAGCACCGCGCCGCCGAGAGCAACCAGGAACTTCCTGCCCACGGGCCTCTCCTCTCTGGACTCCCCAGCCGACCGCCGGGGCCACCTGTCATCTTCCCGGGTAGTGTTAGCGCTCACATAGACCACGTCAACACTTAATCCGAAATGCCGGCGTCACGGTCTCGTAACGGCGGCCACCCGGCAAGCCGGCCTGCGCGGCTTCGGCCTCGCCGACGCGGCCCGCGACTGGCCGACGCGGCCCGCGACTGGCCGGCGCGACCTCAGCTGGCCAGCGCGGCCTCAGCTGGCCGGCGCGGCCTCAGCTGGCCGGCGCGGACTTGCCGACCGCCCTGACAGCGACCCTGCGAATCTGCGCCCGAGAGCGGCCGGTGATCGACTCGTCTTCGTTGATGTCGGGGCCTCCCCGACGCCCGGACGCCCCGACATCAACGAAACCGAGTCGATCAAGCGGCATGGAGCCGCTGCGGCGGACCGACGGCGGACCGATCCGACCGCGGCCCGGTCCAGGCACCTCCCTGCCCCACATCTGGAGCAGGTCGACAGGAAGCAGGTGTGAGGTCGGCCGGCCAGCGACCAGACAGCGACCGGCCAGACAGCCGCCCCTGAGGACCTCCGCCTGAGGTTCCGCCGGTGATCGACTCGTCATCACTGATACCGGGGCATCCCCGATGCCTGGACACCCCGACATCAAGGAAAACGAGACGATCAAGCGGCAACAAGCCGCGCTCGGCCGGTCTGAATCGGAGGTGGCATGGGCCTGGGCGCTGCCAGCCGGCCGCCAGCGACCAGACAGTGTCAGCGGGCCGGGGGTGGGGCGACGCTGTCGCGGGCGACCAGGGTCGGTGCGATGGTCTGCCGCAGCGCCCCTCCGGTGCCCGATTCGATCTGGGCCAGCAACAGCTGGATGCTCGCCCGCGCAACGGCGCCGAAGTCCGGCCGGACGGTGGTCAGCGGCGGAATGAAGTACGCCGCCTCCGGCACGTCGTCGAAGCCGACCACGCTGATCTCGTCCGGCACCCGTCGACCGAACTCGTGCAACGCCCGCAGCACGCCGAGCGCGAGATGATCGTTGGCGGTGAAGATCGCGGTGACCTCCGGCATCCGCGCCAGCAGCTGCCCGGACCGGTAACCCGAGGCCGCGGACCAGTCCCCCTGCATCAACGGTGGCGGGTCGACCCCCGCGGCCAGCAGCGCCTCCCGCCAGCCTTCGATACGCCCAACGCTGTCGAACCAGTCGGACGGCCCCGACACGTGCCAGACCGTGCGGTGCCCGGCGTCGAGCAGATGCTGGGTCGCCGCCCGGGCACCCGCCACCTGGTCGACCGTCACCAACGGCACCGGACGGCGGGGGTCACCGTCGACGGTCACCAGCGGGACGTCCTTGGGCAGGCGTTCCAGCGCCTCACCGGCCGACTCCACCGGCGCGATGACGACGATGCCGGCTACCCGGTGCGACAGGTGCCGCTCGACCGCGTCCGAGATGGAACGGTGGTCCAGGTCCCGCACGCTGCCCACACTCACCGCGAAACCCTCCTCCGCGGCGGTCTGCTCCAGCGCGGCCAGCAACGACGCCGGCCCGTACAACGTCGTGTTCTGCGCGACCACGCCGATCACCTGCGATCGGCCGGTCACCAATGCACGCGCAGCACCGTTGGGTCGATAGCCCAGTTCCTCGATCGCCGCCCGCACCCGCAGCCGGGTCTGCTCACGGACGTTGGGGTGCCCGTTCAGCACCCGCGACACCGTCTGGTGGGAGACACCGGCCAGACGGGCGACGTCCGTCATCGCCGGACCATGCACGGCCATGTCACTTCCCCCGTCTGCGTACCCGAAGTCGCGGCCCGCCGACGTCGACTGGAGCGGTCGGCCGATCCCGGCGCTCAGCCACCACGCCGATGCCAAACCCCCGCTGACCAGCGCTGGATAGCCGCCAGTCTACGCCAGCCACAGCCCTGACCAGGCGTGCGGCTGGCCAGGGGTGACGTCCCGGGCGGCGTGGGCGTCTCCTGCCGGGGCAGGGCATCCTGCCGCCCACGCCGCCTGTCACGGTCACTGCCTCGTGATCATGTTAGAAACCGCGGGCCAGCCGGTAGTAGGCCTGGTTCCAGCGGATCTCGTCGGCGAAGCGGCGGGGCTCGGTGTCGGCGTCGATGACGACCAGTTCGGTTCGGCTCATCTCCGCCAGGTCGTGCAACTCCTCCACGCCCACCGCCTGCGACAGCACGGTGTGGTGCGGGGCGCCGGCGGTGATCCACGCCTCGGCCGAACCGGGCAGGTGCGGTCGCGGACGCCAGACCGCCCGGGCCACCGGCAGTCGCCGCAGCGGCTGCGGCGGAGACACCACGTCGATCTCGTTGGCCACGAGCCGGAAGCGCTCACCCATGTCGGCCAGCCCCAGCACCACCGCCGGTCCGGGTGCGGCGTCGAACACGAGCCGGACCGGATCCTCGCGGCCGCCGATGCTCAGCGGATGGACCTCCACGTTCGGGACGCCGCCCGCGATGGTCGGGCAGACCTCCAGCATGTGCGCGCCGAGCACCAGTTCCTCGCCCGGGGTGAGGTCGTAGGTGTAGTCCTCCATGAACGATGTGCCGCCGTCCACGCCCACCGACATCGCCTTGAGGGTGTGGACCAGCACGGAGGTCTTCCAGTCGCCCTCGCCACCGAACCCGTAGCCGTCCGCCATCAACCGCTGCACGGCGATGCCGGGCAGCTGACGCAGCCCACCGAGGTCCTCGAAGTTCGTGGTGAACGCCCGGAACCCGCCCGAGTCCAGGAAGGCGCGCATGCCGAGCTCCAGGCGGGCGGCGTAGCGCAACGAGTCGTGCCGCTCTCCCCCGGAACGCAGCGCCGGGACGATCCGGTAGCTGTCGTCGTACTCCTTGACCAGATCGTCCACCTGCGCGTCGGCGACCTCGTCGACCACCTGGACAAGGTCGTTGACGCCGTAGGTGTTGACCGACACCCCGAAGCGCAGCTCCGCCTCGACCTTGTCGCCCTCGGTCACGGCGACATCGCGCATGTTGTCGCCGAAGCGGGCCAGCCGCAGCGACCGCATCGCCGACCAGCCGAGCGCCGCGCGGGCCCACGCCCCGACACGGGCGGTCACCCGCGGATCGCTGACGTGCCCGGCCACGGTCTTGCGGGCCACACCGAGCCGGGTCTGGATGTACCCGAACTCACGGTCGCCGTGGGCGGCCTGGTTCAGGTTCATGAAGTCCATGTCGATGTCGTCCCACGGCAGCAGGACGTTGGCCTGGGTGTGCAGGTGCAGCAGCGGCGTCTGCAGGGCGTCCAGCCCGGCGATCCACATCTTCGCCGGAGAGAAGGTGTGCATCCACGCGACGACCCCGATCGCCCCCTGGGCGGCAGCCTCGCGGCAGACCCGCAGGATCTCACCGCTGTTGGTCAGGACCGGCTTCCAGACCACCCGGGCCGGAATCTGCGGCGAGCCGTCGAGCGCGGCCGCGATCAGGCGGGACTGCTCGGCCACCTGCCGGAGAGTCTCCTCGCCGTACATTCCCTGGCTGCCGGTGAGGAACCAGATCTCGGGTGCGGTGTGTGGTGCCATGGGGTTGCCTTCCGCGAGAGGGGCGTCACTTGTAACGGATTCCGATGAGGCGCTGGAGGAGGATGAACGCGAAGAGCAGGCCGCCGATCACGATCTTGGTCCACCAGGAGTTGAGGCTTCCGTCGAAGGTGATGAGGGTCTGGATCACGCCCAGGACCAGGACGCCGAGCACCGTGCCGAAGACGTATCCCGAGCCACCGGTGAGCACGGTGCCGCCGATGACGACCGCCGCGATGACATCCAACTCCATGCCGACGGCGATCAATGGCGCGCCGGAGAGGGTGTAGAAGGACAACAGGATCCCGCCGATCGCGGAGCACAGGCCGCTGATCGTGTAGACGGCGATCCGGGTACGCCCCACCGGCAGGCCCATCAGCAGCGCCGACTGCGGGTTACCGCCGACGGCGTGCACGTTGCGGCCGAGACGGGTGTAGGCCAGCGTGTACGCGGCGACGACGACCACGGCGAACGCGATGAGCACGCTGATCGAGACGAAGTTGCCCCGGGGATCTCCGATCCGCTCCTGGGACATCCTGGTCCAGAACCCGTCGGTGATCGGGATGGACGAGCCGGAGATGAACGTGCACATCCCCCGGGCGAAGAACATCCCGGCGAGCGTGACGATGAACGGCTGGATGTCGAAGAAGTGGATGGCGCAGCCCATCAGCAGGCCGAGCGTCGGGCCGATGAGCAGGGCGATGACGAGCACGAGCGCCGCCGGCAGGCCCTGCTGGAGCAGCGAGGCCGACACCATCGCCGTCATGGCGACGACGGAGCCGACGGACAGATCGATGCCGCCGGTGAGGATCACGAAGGTCATCCCCACCGCGACGACGAGCAGGAAGCCGTTGTCGATGAAGACGTTGAAGATGACCTGCACGTTGGAGAACGCCTGGTACTGGGACACGCCGATGCCGTACATGACCAGGAGCAGGACGAGCGTGGCCAGGACCGGTATCTGCCGCCTCGGCAGCCGGAACCGGGTACGGCCAGCGGTGAGCGATCCAGTGGTCATGCCGGCACCTGCTCCTTCGGCGAGTCGGTGACGGTGCTGGGCGGCGGGGCACTGCTCCTGCGACGGGTGAACCGCGCCCGGAACGCCGGCGCCTGGATGAGGCAGACGGTGATGACGACGACCGCTTTGAACAGCAGCGACGTCTGCGGTGAGATGTTCATGGCGTACACCGTGGTGGTCAGGGTCTGGATGATCAGCGCGCCGAGGATGGTGCCGCTGAGGAAGAACCGCCCGCCCGCGAGGGACGTGCCGCCGATGACGACCGCGAGGATGGCGTCGAGTTCCACCCAGAGGCCCGCGGCGTTGCCGTCGGCGCTGGAGACGTTGGCGGTCATCATGAACCCGGCGACCGCGGCGCAGACGGCGCTGAGGACGTACGCGAGGAAGATGACCCGGCCGGAGCGGATGCCGGCCAGTCGGCTCGCCTCGGCGTTGCCACCCACCGACTCGATGATCATGCCGAGCGCGGTACGGCGGGTGAACGCGGCGACGAGCAGCGCCGCGGCGAGCGCGATGAGGATGGCCAGTGGCAGCGTCAGCACGTGGCCCAGCCCGATCGCCCGGTACGGGCCGGAGTTGATCGTGATGATCTGGCCCTCGGTGATCAGCTGCGCCAGGCCTCGGCCGGCCACCATCAGGATCAGGGTGGCGATGATCGGCTGGATGCCGATCACGGCGACCAGCACCCCGTTCCAGGCGCCGAGCACGAGCGCGACCCCGAGCGCCATCGCGAGGGCGGTCAGCACCACGGGAAGGCTGTTCTGGTCGGGCTGCTGGCTGATGTACAGGCAGGCGGTCGCGCCACTGATCGCGCACATCGACCCGACCGACAGGTCGATTCCGCCGGTCGAGATGACCACGGTCATGCCCAGCGCGACGAGGATCAGCGGCGCGCTCAGCCGCAGGATGTCGATCGGCGTGCCGTACAGGTGCCCGTCCTTGAGCTCGACGGACAGGAACCCGGGCCGGTAGACCGTGTTCGCGGCGAGCATGACGACGAGCACGGCGGCGGGCCAGAACAGCCGGTGACCGGTGATCGCCCGGTAGCGGCCCACGGTGTCGTTCATCGGTCTGCCTCCTCCCGGTGGGTTCCACTGGCGATGGTCTGCATGACGCGGTCGGCGTCGAGGCTCTCGTCGTTGGCGAGCTGCGCGACCATCTGCCGGTCCCGCATCACGGCGACCTTGTGACTGAGGCGCAGCACCTCCTCCAGTTCGGCGGAGATGAACAGCACGGCCATGCCGCCGTCGGACAGCTGCGTCACGAGTTTCTGGATCTCGGTCTTCGCGCCGATGTCGATGCCCCGGGTGGGTTCGTCGAGGATCAGCAGCCGCGGCTCGGTGATCAGCCACCGGGCCAGGAGCACCTTCTGCTGGTTGCCGCCGGAGAGATTGCGGACCGGCACCTCCGGGTCGGCGGGCCGGATGCTGAGGGCCTTGATGTACCTCTCGACCAGCTCGTCCTGGCGTCGACGTGGGATGGGCCGAAGCCAGCCCCGGGCGGCCTGCATGGCGAGGAGCAGGTTCTCGCGGACCGACAGGTCGGCGACGATGCCCTCCGCGCGACGGTTCTCCGAGCAGAAGCCGATGCCCCGGTCGATGGCCTGCGCCGGGGTGCGTAGGCCGCTCGGCTCGCCGTCGACCGCGACCTGACCGCCGTCCGCCCGGTCGGCACCGAACAGCAACCTCGCCACCTCGGTACGCCCGGAACCCAGCAGACCGGCCAGGCCCACCACCTCGCCGGCGTGGATGGTCAGGCTGAACGGCTCGACCGCGCCTGCCCGCCCGAGGTTCGACACCGCCACCAGCGGGCGGCCCTCCTCCACGGCGGCCAGGTCCCGTCGCGAGTGCTCCTCGATGCCCTCGAGGACATCGAGTTCCTTGCCGATCATCTTCTCGACGAGGCTGAGCTGGGGCAGCTCGGCGGTCGGGTACTCGCCGACGAGCCCGCCGTTGCGCAGCACGGTGATCCGGTCGGCGATCTCGTAGACCTGGTCGAGGAAGTGGGTCACGAACAGGATCGCGATGCCCTCGTCGCGCAGTTGCCGCATGATGCGGAACAGCTGCGCGACCTCGCCCGCGTCGAGACTGGACGTCGGTTCGTCGAGGATCAGCACCCGGGCCTGGATGTCGATGGCGCGCGCGATGGCGACCATCTGCTGGATGGCCAGGGAGTACGAGCCGAGCGGCGCGCTGACGTCGAGGTCGAGGTCGAGGCGGGCCAGGAGCGTACGGGCACGACGGCGGACCTCGCCCCAGCGGACGGCGCCGAGCAGCCGGGGCTCGCGTCCGATGAAGAAGGTCTCCGCCACCGAGAGGTTGGTGCAGAGGTTGACCTCCTGGTAGACGGTGCTCACCCCGGCGGCCGTGGCCTGCATCGGCCCGCTGAAGGACACCGGCGCACCGTCGAGGGTGATCGCACCCTCATCGGTGTCGTAGACGCCGGTCAGCACCTTGATCAGGGTCGACTTGCCGGCCCCGTTCTCGCCCATCAGGGCGTGCACCTCGCCGGGGAGGAGCCGGAAGTTGACATCGTGGAGTGCGCGCACCCCGGGGAAGGTCTTGCTGATCCCGGTCATCGTCACGACCGGACGGTTATCCGTCATCCGATCAAGCCTCATCTGGAGGTTGGACACGGGGGCCGCCGCGCGAGCGCGGCGACCCCCCGGCGTCGGTCAGTACTTGCGGTTGAGCAGGGCCTCCTTGGCCTGCTCCTGCGTGAAGGTGGTCTCCTCGGTCTCGATCCGAGCAGGCACCTCCTCCCCGGCGGTGACCTTCTTGGCCAGGTCCATCAGCTGCGGGCCGAGCAGCGGGCTGCACTCGGCGATGAAGTTGAACTTGCCGTCGGCGAGGGCCTGCATGCCGTCCTTGACGGCGTCGACCGTGATGATGGTGATGTCCTTGCCGGGCACCTTGCCGGCCGCGGTGATCGCCTCGAGCGCGCCCAGGCCCATGTCGTCGTTGTGCGCGAACAGCACGTCGATCTTCGGGTTGGCCTTGAGGAACTGCTCCATGACCTGCTTGCCGCCGGCCCGGGTGAAGTCACCGGTCTGCGAAGCGATGATCTTCAGGTTCGGGTTGGCGGCGATCGCCTCGGCGAAGCCCTTCTTGCGGTCGTTGGCCGGGGCGGCGCCCGCGCTGCCCTGCAACTCGACGATGTTCACCGGCCCTGACGCGGTCTTCTTCTGCTCGACCAGCCACTCGCCGGCGAGCCGGCCTTCCTTGATGAAGTCCGAGCCGAGGAAGGTCTTGTAGAGGCTCTTGTCGGCCGAGTCGACCGAGCGGTCGGTCAGGATGACCGGGATGCCGGCATCCTTCGCCTCCTTGAGCACGGTGTCCCAACCGGACTCCACCACCGGCGAGAAGGCGATCACGTCGACCTTCTGCTGGATGTAGTTGCGGATCGCCTTGATCTGGTTTTCCTGCTTCTGCTGCGCGTCGTCGAACTTCAGCTCGACGCCCGCGGCGGCGGCCGAATCCTTGATCGAGGTGGTGTTCGCGGTACGCCAGCCGCTCTCCGCGCCGACCTGGGAGAAGCCCAGCGTGATCTTGCCGTCGTCGGCGGCGCCACCGCCGGTGTCGCTGTTGCCGCAGGCCGCCACGCTGCCGACGAGCAGCACGGTGGCGAGGACCGCGGCGGCGCGCCACGGAGCGGAGTGCGTTCGCATCTTTCTCATCGGATCTCCTTGGCTCGGGGGTTCTGGGCGCCCGCGTGACCGCCGACGTGGGGGCGGGCGGCGTACGCGGGTGGTGCAGGCTGTGCCGTCGGTGGTGCAGCCCGGCGGGCTGTGCCGGGGTCGCCGGTCAGGAACTCGCCGGTGCGGTCGGTTGCTGGCCGTAGACGTTCTGGTAGCGGTGGTAGAGCGCGTCGATGTCCGCCTGCGCGATCGGCAACGGCTGCCCGAGTGCGCGGGTGAGGTGCGCGGTGCGGGCCACGTCCTCGCACATGACCGCCGCCTTGACCGCCGCGCGGGCGTCACGGCCGATGGTGAAGACGCCGTGGTTACGCATGAGCACCGCGGGTGAGCGGTGCCCGGCAAGCGTGGTGACGATGCCCTTGCCGATGTCGTCCCCGCCGATCAGCGCGAACGGGCCCACCGGGATCTCCCCGCCGAACTCGTCGGCCTGCGCCGTGAGGTGGCAGGGAATCGCCTCCCCGCGAGCCGCCCAGGAGGTGGCGTACGAGCTGTGCGTGTGCACCACCCCGCCGACCTCCGGCATGGCGCGGTAGACGTAGGCGTGGGCGGCGGTGTCGCTGGACGGGGCGAAGTCTCCCTCGACGAGGACGCCGTCGAGGTCGCAGACCACCATGGTGTCCGCCGAGAGGTCGTCGTAGCCGATGCCACTCGGCTTGATGACCATGAGGTCCCGGCCGGGAACCCGCGCGGAGATGTTGCCGGACGTCCAGGCCACCAGGCGGTACCGGGTCAGTTCGCCGTGCAGGCGGGCCACCGTCTCGCGCAGCTCGCCAATCTGTCGCTTCACCTCGGCGTTCATGCGACCACCTCCAGCGCGGTCTCTTGCGTGGCTGCGCCGGCCTCGACCGCCGCGTTGCGGATCGCGCGCAGACGGAGCATCACGTCGTTGCCTCCACGACCGAAGTGGTCGTGCAGTGTCCGGTACTCGGCGTAGAGGGCGTCGTACGCGCGGGCCCGGTCCGGATCCGGTCGGTAGACCGCCTCGTGCACCCGACCCATCGCCTGCGACGCCTCGTGGATCGACGGGTACTCGCCGGCGGCGACGGCGGCATGGATCGCCGATCCGAGCGCCGGCCCCTGCGCGGAGCCGATGATGTTCAGCGGCCGGTTGGTCACGTCGGCGTAGATCTGCATCAGCAGCTCGTTGGAGGTGAGACCACCGGCGATCACCAGGTCGTTCACCGCCACCCCGGCCTCGACGAACGCGTCAATGATCATTCGCGTGCCGTACGCCGTGGACTCCAGCAGCGCCCGGTAGACGTCCTGCGGCCGGGTGGCCAGGGTCATCCCGACGATCATCCCGCTGAGGTCGTGGTTGACCAGCGGTGACCGGTTGCCGTTCCACCAGTCCAGCGCGACGAGGCCGTGCGCGCCGACCGGCTGGCTGGCGGCCAGCTCGGTGAGGCGTTCGTGCGAGGCGACCCCGGCCGGGGCGGCGTGCTCGACGAACCAGCCGAAGATGTCGCCGACTCCGCTCTGCCCGGCCTCGTAGCCCCACGCGCCGGCGCTGATGCCGCCGTCGACGACGCCGCACATCCCGGCCACCTCGGCGAGGTGCGAACTGTTGACCACGTGACAGGTGGAGGTGCCCATGATCGCCACGAGTCGACCTGGCTCCACGGCCTGCGCGGACGCCGCGGTGACGTGCGCGTCGACGTTGCCGGCGGCAACCGCGATCCCCTCCGGCAGGCCGGTCCATGCGGCGGCACGGGCGGTGAGCGTGCCGGCCCGGGCGCCCAGCGGCAGCAGCGGACCGTCCAGTTTGGCGATGAAGTCACCGAAGGCCGGGTTGAGCGCGGTCAGGAAGCTCTGCGACGGGTGCCGGCCATCCTGCAGGATGCCCTTGTAACCGGCCGTGCAGACGTTGCGGGTCTCGGCGCCGCTCAGCTGCCAGACGATCCAGTCCGCGGCTTCGATGAAGCGCTCGGCGCGGTGGTAGACCTCGGGGTCCTCCTCGAGGATCTGGAGGCCCTTGGCGAACTGCCACTCGGCGGAGATCTTTCCGCCGTACCGGCCGATCCACGGCTCCGCCCGCTCGTGGGCGAGGGCGTTGATCCGGTCGGCGTGCGGCTGGGCCGCGTGGTGCTTCCACAGCTTGACCCAGGAGTGCGGGCGGTCGCGCAGCTCCGGCGCCTCGCAGAGGGGCGTGCCGTCGGCGAGCGTCGGCAGCACCGTGCAGGCGGTGAAGTCGATGCCGATGCCGACGATCGCGGCGGGGTCCACCCCCGCGGCGGACACGGCGGCCGGGACGGCGTACCGCAGGACGTCGCGGTAGTCGTCCGGATTCTGCAGAGCCCAGTCCGGCGGCAGCGGCCGACCTGAAGGGAGGGCCGCGCTGATGACTCCGTCGCCGTACTCGTGCACCGCGGTCCCCAGCTCGGCGCCGTCGCCGACCCGGACCACCAGGGCTCGCCCGGACAGGGTGCCGAAGTCGACACCGACGACGTAGCGTTCGCCAGCTCCGTCCACAGGATTCATGTCCACCTCCACCGTCAACGCGCCCAGTGTTAACGCTCACATCTATCCTCGTCAAGACACCCGCCGGCAACAGCTCCGTAACGTCAGCCGGGAGCCCGACAGCGGGACGGCACGCCGATGGCCCGGCCTGTCGGCCGGGCCATCGGGATCTCGCGGCTGTTGAACCGCGAGCGGGCGCTGCGCTCAGCGGGCGGGGTTGCGGTTGTACAACGCCCTGGCCCAGAAGAAGCAGAGCACGGTGATGACGGCACACCAGGCGACCGCGAGGATCCCGTTGGCGCCGATCCCGGTGCCGAGCAGCAGGCCACGGAGGGTCTCCATCACCGGGGTGAAGGGCTGGTAGTCGGCGAACAGGCGCACCGCCGTCGGCATCGAGTCGGTGGGGACGAACCCGCTGCCGAGGAACGGCAGCAGCACCAGCGGCATCGGCAGGTTGCTGGCCGTCTCGACACTCTCGCTGACCAGCCCGAGGGCCACCGACAGCCAGGTGAGCGCGAGAGTAATCATCGCGAGGACGCCGATCACGGCGAGCCACTCGACCGGGTTGGCGTTCGGCCGGAAGCCGACGAGCAGTGCCACGCCGGTCACGACCGCGAGACTGAGCAGCGTCTGGATCAGGCTGCCCAGCACGTGGCCGGTGAGGACCGACGGTCGGAAGATCGCCATGGTGCGGAACCGGGCGATGATGCCCTCGGTCATGTCCATGGCAACCGAGATGGCGGTGCCCTGCGCCGCGCTGACAACCGTGATGAGCAGGATGCCGGGGGTGACGTAGTTGGCGTACTGGGCCCGGTCGCCGGAGGGCCCGAGGCCGGCGCCGAGCGTGCCGCCGAACACGTAGACGAAGAGCAGCAGGATGATGACCGGGATGCCGATGAGCAGGAGCGTCATCGACGGATAGCGCCGCATGTGCAGGAGGTTGCGCCGCAGCATCGTGCTCGAGTCGCGGGCAGCGAGGGTGAGGGTGCTCATCGCGCCATGGCCCTTTCGTTGTCGGGTCGGCCGGTCAGGGTGAGGAAGACGTCGTCCAGGTCCGGGCCGTGCACGGTGAGACCGGCCACGCCCACCGAGGCGCGGTCGAGCTGGTCGAGCAGGGCTCGGAGCGACCCGACCCCACCGTCGCTCGGGACCTGCAGGGTCAGTGCCGCGTCGTCCCGGGTGCCCGACGCCAGCAGGCCAGTGGCCGCGTCGAGCCCCGCCTGGTCGGCGAACTGCAACACGACGTGACCGCCGGGGATGAGCCGTTTCAGCTCGTGCGGGCTGCCCTCGGCGATCAGGCGGCCGTGGTCGAGGAAGGCGATCCGGCTGGCGAGTTGATCGGCCTCCTCCAGGTACTGGGTGGTCAGGAGGATGGTGACGCCGTCGGCGACGAGATCACGGATGATCTGCCACATCGCGCGGCGGCTGCGCGGGTCCAGGCCGGTCGTCGGCTCGTCGAGGAAGATGACGCGCGGATCGCCGACCAGGGTCATCGCGAGGTCGAGCCGACGGCGCATCCCGCCGGAGTACGTCGCCACCGGCTTGTCCGCCGCCTCCGTCAGGTCGAACTGCGCCAGCAGCTCGACGACGCGTCGTCGGCCGGACGCCCTGCCGAGGTGGCGCAGGTCGGCCATCAGGCTCAGGTTCTCCCGACCGGTGAGCAGGTTGTCGACGGCGGAGAACTGGCCGGTGACGCCGATCAGTGCGCGTACCGCGTCGGGCTCCCGGGTCAGGTCGTGGCCGCCGACGCGGGCGTCGCCGTCGTCGGCATCGATCAGGGTGGACAGGATCTGCACGGTGGTGGTCTTGCCGGCGCCGTTGGGGCCGAGTAGCGCGAAGATCGTTCCTTCGGCGATCTCCAGATCGACGCCGTCGAGCACGACCTTGTCGCCGTAGGACTTGCGCAGGCCGGTCGCGACTATCGCGGGTCGGGAAGGGCTGGCCATGGTCTCCTCGATTCGTGTACGGGGTGTCGTCGTGCGATCCATCAGGCGCGCCGGATCGTGATGTCGCCGTAGGAGGTGTTCGCCCGGACCTCGACCGTGTCGTCGGTCTGCGCCGGGCTGTCGGTCGTTTCGAGCGCGTTGTGCACCCGGCCGTGCCTGGAGCTGACGTCGAGCCAGGCGGCGGTCCCGCGGCGGACGCCAACCTCGATGGCCCCGTAGGAGGTCTGCAACTCGATCGACCCCCGCACGACCTCGCCGAGCCGAACGTTGCCGTAGGCGGTGCGTGCCGTCACTGAGGCCATCGGCCCGTCGAGGGTGATGTCGCCGTAGGCGGTGTTGACCCGGACGTCGCCGTCGCTCCGGCCGATCCAGCAGTCCCCGGACGAGTTCTTGATCTCGGCGGCACCGTCGACCGCACCGATGCGCACCTTGCCGGAGGACGCCTTCACCCGGGCTGATCCGGCGACGTGCTCCACGGCCACCTCGCCGTGACTGGTGTCGATCTCCAGCGGCCCGGTCCGGTCGAGTCGGATCGCGCCGCCGGTCTTGACGTAACACTCGCCGAGCCGCCCCTCGCAGCGGAACGCCGCCCAGGATGCCGTGGCGTGCATCCGTGACCCGCTCGGCACCTCGATCAGGAGGTCGACCGAGGGTCCAGCGCCGGGGCCGAAGCGACGCCAACTCTTCGGCGCTCTGATCATCAGTTGGCCGGCGGCGTACTCGACGGTGGTCTGCTCGGCGGCGCTCACGTCGGCCTTGCTCGACGGGTCACGGGGCCGCACCTGCACGACCGTGTCGGTGCGGTCGGTCGCGGCGATCCACGCGTCCCCGACGGGCAGCTCGATCTGGACGGAGATGGGCTCTGGCGTATCGAAAACAGGCATGGTGGTCTCCCGGAATGTGGGCAGCGGGCATCGCCGCAGGTGAGTGGGGGGAAAGAAAGAAGGGGTACGCGGTCAGCGCGCCCAGCCGGTGAAGTGCTGGCCGGACCGCGGCTCCACCCGGCGCGGCGGGCGGCGGTCCGGCTCGCCAGCCCCGACGGCGCCGGCGACGGCTCGCACCAGCCAGGCGTTGACCGACAGTCCGGCCCGGCCGGCGGCCTCCTCGACGCTGGTCTTCAGGTGGTCCGGGAGGCGGAGATTGATCCGCGACGTGCCGCCGTCGTCACCGTCCGGCGCGGGCACCGGCGTCGGCAGCACCGGCGGGCCGGCTTCCTCGACCGGCTCGGCCGGGGTGCTGGCCGGCGTCACCACGAAGTCGGGCTCGCGACCGCGCAGCCGGACGTGCACCGAGCCCGGCGCGAGCTCGCGGGTGATCTCGTCGGCCGCGTCGGACAGCGCGTCGAGCAGCATGAGACGGGTCGCCGCCTCCAGTTGGGTGAAGAGCCGCTCGGCCAGGGCCCGGCCGTCCGGGTCGACCCCCTCCGCGGCCACGGCGTACTCGTTACGCAGGTTCTCGACGTACGGCCTCAATTCCATGGCACCATCATGGCACCACTTTGGCTCATCACGCAACACCTTTGGCTCACAGTGATGCCATCGCCCTGGGGTGGGTGTCATTCCGCTCGGAAATGCGCTGCTCACCCACGGACCCGGGTGGACGTCCTCAGCTCACCGAAGGCGCGTCGGACCATGCGGTTCGCGGCCTCCTGGGCGACCCCGGTGGCCACCAGCAGATCACTGACGGTCGTACGGACCTGGGCGACCACGACCGCACCGGAGAAGCCGACCCCCTCCCGGTAGGCGTCGCCGGCCGCGCAGACCGCCCGCAGCGCCTGCTCCCGCGCCCGCTTGGGTTCGTCGCCGGCGGCGAACTGCCGCTTCATCAGCCGGACCGCCTCGGCCAGGTCGGTGACCGCCCTCGGCATCGGCTCCGGTATCGGCTCGCCGTCCTCGATCAGGCTCACCGACCGGCGGATCAACGTCCCGCTGTTGCGCATCGCCCGGTCGATCGGCTCCGCCGCCTGCGCGTACCGGCCCACCGGTCCGTGCCGTTCGTGCCAGTGCACCGGCGACAGGGTGCTGGCCTCCCGTGCGCCCTGGGTCGCCTCGACGAGTGCGCTCAGCTCGTCCTTGTTCTGCCGCAGCTTGACCATGGCGGCACGTGCCGGGGCGGCATCGTGCCGGGCCAACGCGCCGGCCGTGGCGTCGAGCTGTGTGCTCAGGAGGTCCAGAGCCGGCCGTGCGGCCCGGTTGAGCACCCGCAGCGGGTTCAGCGGCAGCAGTACGGCGGTGACCACCAACGCCACCGCTCCACCGACGAGGGCGTCCACGAACCGGGGGATCTCCAGGTCCCGCACGGACGGACTGAGCGTGGCGATGAGCACCGCTGTCGCCCCGGCCTGGATCACCACCGCCGCACTGCCAACGAGAAACAACGCGACGACGATCGCCAGCACGACGATCAGGGCGAGTTGCCACCAGCCGGTACCGGTCACCGCGAGCAGCAGGTCACCGATCAGCACCCCGACCGTGACGCCCAGGACCAGGTCGATCGTGCGGCGCAGCCGTTGGCCGACCGACGCGGCGAGGGTCGACACCGCGGAGATCGGCGCGAACACCGGCTGCGAGATGTGCAGCACCTCGTGCACCACCAGCCAGGACAGCGACGCGGCCAGGCCCGCCTGCACGGCGAGCCCGCTGATGGCGCGTGCCCGAAGCAGGCGGTCCCGCAGAGTGGCCACCGTACGGCCGCGAAGCCGGGCGGCGATCGCCGCCAGACCGGCATGGTCGGTGCCGTCGGCGCGGGTCGGCGCACTCCCGTCATCTCCGTGCCGATTGGCGTCGACCATGGCGGCACCTACCCCACCAAGACCGGATCAATCCTGACCGCCGGCGCCGCGGGACCGGCGCACCCGGCGGTCCGCCGCGCGGGTGACCGGCGTCAGGTGAGCGGCAGCGCGTCCGCTGTTGCCACGGTTGGGTCGGTGTGGGTGGGGTAGACGCCGGTCTGTCACCGCGATGGCCGTCCTGCCGAATCGCGTGGCCAGGGCTGCCGGGCGCATCGGGGGGCGATGTCGGATGGATCAGCGGGGTTGAGCCGGCCGGAGATACCCGACGGCGGCATCGTGGAGCTGCGGGTGCACGGGGTGTCCGGCGCGAGTGCCGCCGACGTGTTGGACCTGCGGCAGGTGGCGCAGGTGGCGGGGGACCGCAACGGGGGCTTCTACCGGCCCCGCCCGCGCTGCTCGGAGACCGACGGCGTGCGAGGGATCACGCTGGAGGCGTACCGCTGGGGTGACCTGCCCTCCGGGACCGTGGCCCGCACGATGGCGCTGGTGTTCCTGGCGCCGTTCATGCTGGCCAACGTGGCCATCTGGATGCGCCCGGCCAACCCTGGATCCGCGGCGTTGGTCAAATCCCTGTGCCGGGTGCTGGCGCTCACGCTCACCGCGTTCTACGTGCTCGCCATTGCCGGCGTCGCCCTGGACCTGATCGCCTGGAGGTGTATGGCCTCGCCCCGCTGCCTGGCCGGACGTAGCTGGTTGTCCTGGCTGGGAGGGCACCCGACCGGACTGCGGCTGGCGGTGCTCGCGCTGGTCCCGGCCGCTGCCATCGGCGTGATCTGGCGCGTCAGCAACCGCCCGGGGAGGACCTTCGACGCGTTTCACGCACCCGAGAAGGCGGTCTCCGACCATCCGCTCGGCGCGGTCGGTCAGTGGGACGCCGAGCCGCTGGTGGGTCGGCTGCGTTCCATCCACGTGGCGGCGGCGTTCGCGACACTCGACCTCACTCTGCTCGCCGCCCGAGCCGCGACCGGCGCCTCGGGCGTCACGGTCGCGCTGGCCATGGTCACCGGGGCGGTCCTGGTCGCCTGCGTGGCGCTGCTCTGCACGCCCCCGCTCATCGACCGTGGCACCGCCGACCGGCGGCTCGACGGGGTCACCCGCACGCTGCGGACGACCGCCATCATCCTGACCGTCGTCGTCGTGACCCACGTGCTGGCCAGCCGTGCGTCGTGGCGTGCGGGGGGCGGCCTGCCCGGCTACGACGCGACCCTGGCCTGGCTGTTCGTCACCCAGACGACGCTGCTGGCCGCGCTGGGCGTGGTGCTGCTCTGGCGCCGGGACCGGCGACGGGACGTCACCCCGCTGTTCGGGCTGGGAGCGCTGGTGATCGCGGCCACCGCGGTCAGCCTCGCGGTGGCGTACTCCGCCGAGCTGGTCTACCGGGTGTCGGACTTCCTGGACCGCGATCTGTCGACCGGCCTGGGCATCGCCACCGGCGCGCCCCGGGCGTACACCTGGGCGATCTACGGCTTCTTCCGCGCGGTGCTGATCACGCTGATCGTCGCGGGCCTGATGATCCTGATCTCCCGCCGCGGCCGGTACCGTGCCGCGTCGGCGATCGTCGCGGGCGACTACCCCGACGCGCCCCCGCAGACCGAACCCCGGCTGCGGCAGGTGCGGCAGGCGATAGCCCGGGCCCGGTTCACCGAGGACCTGGTGCCGTTGGCCGTGGTCTACGGCTGCCTCGCCGGACTCGGCACGGCCACCACCTCCATCGGCCTGCTGGAGCTGTTCCCGAGCGACGTCATCGAGCGGCACGTGGGGGTGCCCGCCGGCGTGGTCACCTTCGGCATCGCGTTCGGCAGCTGGCTGATCGCGGCGATCATCGTCAGTCTGATCATCGCCGGGGTCTTCGCCTACCGGACCGTCCCGTTCCGGCGCCACGTCGGCGTCCTCTGGGACCTCGGAACCTTCTGGCCCCGCGCCGCCCACCCGTTCGCGCCACCCTGCTACTCCGAACGGGCCGTGCCGGAGTTGGCCCGCCGGATCACGTACCTGGTCTCCCAGGGCAACGCGGTGCTGCTCACCGGGCACAGCCACGGCTCGGTCCTGCTCGCCGCCACGGTGCTCCAGCTGCCACCGCAGGTCGGCAACCGGGTCGCGCTGCTCACCCACGGGTCGCCGCTGCGCCGGCTCTACGGTCGGCTCTTCCCCGCCTACATCGACGACGCGGTACTGCGCGAGATCGGGGACCGGGTCGGCTGGCGGTGGGTGAACCTGTGGCGCGACACCGACCCCATCGGCGGCTGGCTCTTCTCCGCCCACCGGCCGGGTGCGCCGGCCACCGTGGAAGGCCCGCCGGCCGCGGTGGACCGTCGACTGCGAGATCCCAGCGATGTGGTGACGCCACCCAGCGACAGTGTCCCCCCACCGATCGAGGGGCACTGCCCGGAGGAATCGAGCGAGTCGCTGACCGCCGCGGTGGGTGAGCTGGTGCGGCGCCTCGGAGGGCCGGCGGACCCGCCCGCCACGGCGACGTAGTGCCGACGCTAGGCCGCCTGCGTGCGCCAGTCGTCGAGGCGCGTGCCGGCGAGGCGGGCGCCATCGGCGGGGACGAGGGAGCGTTCGCCCAGCGTGGTTCCGAAGTACTGGGCGGCGGGGTCGGTCACCACCGAGCGGGAGTCGTGACGCGCCGCGAGAGTGGATCGGCCCAGCTCGTCGAGGCGGAACTGCTCCGGCCCGGCGATCTCGACCACGGCGTTCGTCGGTGCGCCGACCGTGACCTCGGCGACGGCGGTCGCGACGTCGTCAGCCGCCATCGGCTGGATGAGCGCCGGCGCGAGGCGGACGGTGTCGCCGTCCGTGGCGGCGTCGATGATGCCCTGGACGAACTCGAAGAACTGCGTGGCGTGCACCAGCGAGTACGGCAGCCCGGACGCGGCGATGAGCTTCTCCTGGGCGACCTTGGCCCGCATGTACCCGCTGTCCGGAAGCCGGTCCGAGCCCACGATCGAGAGGGCCACGTAGTGCCCCACCCCGGCTTCCGCCGCGGCGGCGAGGAGGTTCCGGGTGGACGTCTGGAAGAACTCCAGCACGGCGGCAGCCTCGAACGAGGGGGAGTTCGACACGTCGACCACGATGTCGGCGCCGTCGAGCACCGCACCCACCCCTTCGCCGGTCAACGTGTTCACGCCGGTCTTCGGCGACGCCGGGACGGCCTCATGGCCCTGCGCGCCGAGCTTGCCCACGAGCTTGGAGCCGATGAGGCCGCTGCCGCCGATAACGACGATCTTCATGGACCAGCCTTCCTGCTGTCAGCTGACGGATGACCCCCGGAGCGGACGGGGTCACGACGACATCAGGCTACGTACCTGCGGATACCTCGCGTGGAGACATCGCCCCTCATGACTGGGTACGGCCACCGGCCGCACCACGACAGCGCAGCTCGGCGGGGCGGCGGGGCGGCGAAAGTCGGTTGCCGGGCGCGGCGGGCTCCGAAAGAGTGGCGTCCATGACGTACTGACGGACAACGCCTCCTGCTCCGAGCACCGGTGACAACATCCCGGTGCCGTGATGCCGTCCGTCCCTGCGTTTCCCTCAGAAGCGAGCGTCTCTTGTCTGAGCACCACTCCCGTCGGGAGTCACTGCCCCCGTCCACTCCAGCGACCCTCTCGGTGGTCGCCTCACCCGTCGGCGCCGCCATGACGTCGACCGTGCGGTACCCGTTTCTGGTGGGCTCCGACATCGGGGGCGGCGTCGCCGTTCTCCCCATCCGGCTCACGGGCGTCGTACCCGAGTGCCTGGCCGGGCGGTTCCCCGACCTCGACCATGCGCTGGATCGAGCGGGACGCCGAGGACCCGACCCGGGCCGTCGTGCCGGGCGACAGTCCGGCCGGCGACCTGGAGGGCCTCGGGGCGGTCGGCCGGGGCAACCACTTCGAACGTACGCGCGTCGACACCTTCTTCGACCCCAGTTGCGCGGGCCGTCCCGGGCTCGGCGCCGGTGACCTCCGTGCTCATCGCCGAGAACGGGCGTGTCGGCTCGGGCGCGGGCGGCCTCGTAGGGTGATGGCATGGCTGAGCGATCTCTGACCTTGATGGCGGTGCACGCGCACCCCGACGACGAGGCGACGAGCACCGGTGGTGTCCTTGCGCGCTACGCGGCGGAGGGGATCACGACCGTGCTCGTGACCTGCACCGACGGGCGCTGTGGCGACGGCCCCGGCGGGGTCAAGCCCGGCGACCCGGGGCACGACGCGGCCGCGGTCGCGGCGATGCGCGAGGCCGAGCTGGAGGTCAGTTGCGCGGCGTTGAAGGTCACCCACCTGGAGACGCTCGGCTATGCCGATTCCGGGATGATGGGCTGGGCGACCAATGACCTGCCCGGCGCGTTCTGGGCCACGCCGGTCGACGAGGCCGCGGACCGGCTGGCGGAACTGATCCGCCGGTACCGGCCGGACGTCGTCGTCACCTACGACGAGAACGGCTTCTACGGCCACCCGGACCACATTCAGGCCCACCGGATCACCATGGCCGCTGTCGCGAAGACGGACGTTCCCGCAAAGGTGTACTGGACCACGGTGCCTCGTACGGCGTTCGCGGAATTCGGCCGGATCATGCGGGAGCTCGGCGTCGATTGGGCCGATCCGGACGCGTCGTCGGCCGAACCGGCGCCGGAGCTCGGCCTGCCCGACGAGGAGATCACCACCTGGGTGGACACGCGCAGCTATGGCGAGCAGAAGTTTGACGCGTTGGCCGCGCACGCCAGCCAGACCGAGAACATCTTCTTCCTGCAACTGGGCCGGGAGCGGTTCACCGAGCTGATGGGCCTGGAGACCTTCGTCCGGGTCCGGGACACCACCGGCGCGCCGGTTCCCGAGGACGACCTCTTCGCCGGACTGCGCTGACGCGTCGACGCGGCGCACAGGCCGCAGAGCTGAAACAGCGCGCAGGCTACCGTTGCCCGGTGCGAGCGGTGGTGGCGGAAGATCTCGTGTTGCTCCGGGACGGGCTGATCCGGCTGTTGGAGGCACACGGCTTCCAGGTGGTCGCCGCCGTGGGCAGCGGGCCGGATCTGCTGCGGGAACTGCTCGCGCAGCGTCCCGACGTGGCGGTGGTCGACGTGCGGCTACCGCCGACGTACACCGATGAGGGGCTGCGGGCCGCGCTCGCGGCCCGCAGCGAGGTGCCGGGGCTGCCGGTGCTGGTGCTCTCCCAGTACGTGGAGCGGTTGTACGCGCGGGAGCTGCTCGCCGACGGCCACGGCGGGATCGGCTACCTGCTCAAGGATCGAATCTCCGACATCGGCGAGTTCGTGGACGCGGTCCGCCGGGTCGCCGGCGGCGGCACCGCGCTCGATCCCACCGTGGTGGCGAAGCTGCTCGACAGCCGTCAGCGGGTGCTGCCGCTGGACCGGCTGACGACCCGTGAGCGGGAGGTGCTCGCGCAGATGGCACAGGGCCGGTCCAACGCGGCGATCGGGACCGCTCTCTTCATCACCGAGAAGGCGGTCGCGAAGCACACCAACAGCATCTTCGCCAAGCTCGGGTTGCAGTCGTCCGAGGACGACAACCGGCGGGTCCTCGCCGTCCTCGCCCACCTCGACGCATAGGGGTACTGGTACCACCACGGGAGGGGTTCCAGGCTCCTCGAAACGCGCCGCGCGAACGGCGAGCCTGGAGCCATGACCGCAACCCCCAGCACCGTGACCCCGCAGGCGGGTCCCGTCCCCCGCGCCGAACGCGCGCTCGCCCCGGACCTCGCCCGCGGCGCGATGCTGCTGTTCATCGCCCTCGCCAACGCCGCGAACTTCGCGTTCGCCGGCCAGCCGGGCCTCGACGGCACACCGCACGGCATGCAGCGCGCCATCAACTTCGTCCTGGCCACACTCGTCGACAGCCGCGCCTACCCGGTCTTCGGCGTCATGTTCGGCTACGGCCTGGTGCAGATCACCCGACGGCAGGGCATCGCGGCGCGTCGGATCCTGCTGCGCCGCAACGCCGCCCTGATCGGCTTCGGCCTGGTCCACGCGACACTGCTGTACTTCGGGGACTTCCTCGGCGCCTACGGCATCGTCGGTATCGCCGCCACCCTGCTGTTGCTGGGCAGGAGCGACCGCTTCCACCGCATTGTGCTGTGGCTGTGGGGCGTCCAGACGGTGTACGCCGGGTTCCTGGCGGTGCTGGCGCTCACCAGCGCGCGTGGCGGGGAGGCGGTGCTCACCAACACGCCCAACCCGTCGCTGGCCGCCGCCTCGTACGGCCAGTCGCTCCTGGACCGGCTCGCCGAGTGGCCGGTGCACACCGCCACCGTCCTCCCGTTCATCGTCATCGTGTGGCTGGGGATCTGGGCCGCCCGTCACCGCGTCCTGGAGGACCCCGCCACGCACCGCACGCTGCTGCGCCGTGTCGCCGTCGGCTGCCTCGGCATCTCCGTCGTCGGCGCGCTCCCCTACGCGCTCATCGCCGCTGGTGCCGTACACGTCGACGCGGCTACCGTCGAGTCCATGGCACTCCTGCACGCGGTGAGCGGCGAGTACGGAGGCCCGGGCTATGTCGCGTTGTTCGGACTGTTCGCGCTCCGACTCAGCGGCGCCCGTCGCGGCCGGGCGCTGCTCGCCCCGGTGATCGCGCTCGGGCAGCGGTCGCTGAGCGGGTACCTGCTGCAGTCCGTGGCCTGGCTGGCGCTGTTCTCGCCGTGGGCGCTGCACCTGACCGGCACGTACACCGCCGCCGGGGCCGCGGTCGCGATCTGGCTGGTCTCCGTCGCCGCGGCGCAGGCCATGAGCGCCACCGGCAACCGTGGGCCCGCCGAGACGCTGCTGCGGCGGATCACCTACCGTCCGGGCCGATGACCGCCGCCACCCGCAGGACCGTGGCCGGGACGCTCTGCGTCGCGGCCACGGTCGCCTGGCTGGTCACCGGCCGCGGCGAGTTCTGGCCACGCTGGGTGTACTTCGGCATCGGCACCGTGCTGCTCGGCCGTCTCCTGCTGCGCCGAGCGCTGCGGGTGCCGACCGGCCGGCGTCGCTGGCTCGCCCTCGACGTCGCCGCCTGCACGTTGCTCATGGCCGTGGACCTCAGCGTCTGGGTTCTCAGCGGTGGCGGGTACTTCTGGCCGATCTGGACCCTCCTCGGCGTGGCGCTGATCCTCGGACTGCACGCGTGGGTCGTCAGCCGCCCACCGGGCGCCCGCGAACGGGAACTCGCCGAGCGGATCGCCACCCTGACCCGTTCCCGGCGCGGTGCCGTGGATCGCCAGGCGGCCGAGCTCAAACGGGTGGAACGCGACCTGCACGACGGCGCCCAGGCCCGGCTGGTCTCCCTGGCGCTGACCCTCGGTCTGGCCGGTGACCTGGTACGCCGCGACGCCGACGGCGCCGAGCGCCTGCTGGAGGAGGCCCGCGCCACCGCGGTCGCGGCCCTCGACGACCTCCGCACGGTCACCCAGAGCATCCACCCGGCCGTCCTCGCCGACCGCGGCCTCGGTGACGCGGTCCGAGCGCTGGCCCTCGACCTTGCCGTGCCAGTCAGGGTGAGCGGCGACCCACCCGAGGACCTCCCACCTGCCGTGCAGACCGCGGCGTACTTCGCGGTGGCCGAGGCCCTGGCCAACGTGGCGAAGCACAGTGGCGCCACGCAGGCGTCCGTGGTGTTCGACCAGACCGGCGACACGCTGCGGATCGTTGTCACCGACAACGGCACCGGCGGTGCCGACCCGTCCCGTGGCACCGGCCTGCGCGGCATCATCGAGCGGCTCGACGCCATCGACGCCCGCCTGCGGGTGAGCAGCCCCGCCGCCGGCCCGACCCGGGTCACGATCACGATCCCGGTCGACCCGTCGCTAGGGTAGGCACATGTCCGACATCGACCCCTGCGAACTGCCAGCCGACCGCCAGCGCGGTTCGAACTTCGGGTGGTCGCTCGGCATGGTGCTGCGGCGCTGGCACGAGTACGTCGAGGAGGCTCTGATGGACCTGCCCCACGGCAGCCGCGGCTACCACATCCTGGCCGTGGTCGTCCACGAGGAGGTGCCGACACAGGTCGCCCTGGCGTCCCGCCTGGTGATCGACCGCAGTGTCCTCACGTACGTGATCGACGACCTGGAGAACGCCGGCCTGATCGAGCGGCAGCTGGACCCGCGCGACCGCCGTGCCCGCCGGATCGTGGCCACCGAGCACGGGAGGCTGGCCCTCGCCGACGCCGAGAAGCGGGTCGCGCACGCCGAGGACCACGTGCTGGCCGGGCTGCCCGAGGAGCAGCGGGCGAGTTTCCGCGACTTCGCCGACCGCGCCGCCGAGGCGATCCAGGCCGCCGCGCCCGGCACCGATCCCTGCGTCGCGGTCACCAGTGTCATGGGGCCGACGGACCAGTCCCCGCGCTGACCCGGGCCCGACGGTCTCACGCGGCATTGTCGGTCTCCTCTCCGCCCTGCCGGGCAGGCGCCGGTGGGATGGGGAAGTTGCGGTTGAAGACGTTGTCCGGGTCGTACGTCGCCTTGACGGCGCGCAGCCGGCTGAGGGTGGGCTCGGGGAAGGCGTCCAGGAGCCGCTCCGGGCTCGTGTCGGACTCGAAGCTGAGGTACATGCCGTCGAGGTGCTCGTCCAGGTCCGCCCAGAGCTTGTCGAGTCGGGACCGACGCTCCGGCACGGTGGCGGCGAGCACGGAGAAGTTCTGGTCCCGGTGCGCGTACGCGGTGGTTTCCCGGGCGAGGTCGTTGACCGCTGCCCCGACGGACCGGAACTGCATGACCATCACGTCACCGGAGCCGATCATCGTCGCCATGACCTCCGCGGCCTGCGGTGTGATGTGATGCAGCAGGCCGCTGTGGCTGTCCGACAGTCCCTGGCCCCGATGCTGGTTGCCGGGCGGCGCGACGAGCGCCGGATACGGCGCGAGCTGCGCCTGCTGGTCGAGGATCGGCCCGATCTCCAGGAACGGGCTCAGCGCGGACTGCGCCGCTTCGATGTCGTCTCCGGCGTACACCAGGGTGACCTGGGCCGTCGGCGGGTCGCCGCGGCGTCCGGGGAACAGGGAGAGGAAGCTGGTCAACTCCCGCGGCGCGTCCTCGACGAGCCGACCCCAGCGACCGAGAACGTCGGCCGTGTCGCTCGCGTCGACCACGAGCCGGGCGAAGACGACCTTGTCGACCTCGTACGCCTCCAGCTCGAGCGCGGTGACGACACCGAAGTTGCCGCCCGCGCCGCGGATCGCCCAGAACAGGTCGGGGTGCTGGTGTTCGTCGACCCGGAGCAGGCTGCCGTCCGCGGTGACGATCTCGGCGGCGACGATGTGGTCGATGGTCAGGCCGTACTTGCGCACCAGGTATCCGACGCCGGCGGTGGTGGCGAGGCCGCCGACACCCACGTCGCCGTAGTCCCCCGAGCTCATCGCCAGCCCGTACGGGGCGAGCGCCTGCGCGACGTTTCCCCAGCGGGCTCCCGGCTCCAGCCGGATCCGGCGGGTGGCCCGGTCGAGCACCTCGACCTTGTCCATCGTGGACATGTCGATGACGAGTCCGCCGTCGTTCGTCGACCGTCCGCTGATGCCGTGCCCGCCGCTGCGGACGGCGAGTGGAAGCTGCTGCGTGCGCGCGTAGGCCACGGCGTCGACCACCTCGGCGGCGTTCCGGGGGCGGATCACCAGGGCCGGTGAGCCCGGCCAGCTGTAGCTGTGCCGCACCCGCTCGTACTCCGGGTCGCCGGGCTCGACGGACGTGCTGGCCAGCGACGCGGGCAGAGCGTCGTAGTCGACGCCGGGCTGGCGCTTGGCCAGGGCGACGCTCGACCGGACCCGGCCGGTCGTGGTTCCGCTGCCGGCGCGCGCCTTGGCCACGGCCTCCCGCAGCGCGGGGGCGATCTCCTGCCCGAACGCCTCGATGAGGCGTGGGTCGTCACGGCCGATCAGGAAGGTGCTGAACCCCTCCTCGAGGACCAGTGGGAGGAGCTGATCGATCCACTGCTCGGCCGGCCCTTGGAGGAAGCCACGGCTACGCGACGACACGTCGACCGTGAACAGGTTGAGCAGGCGGCGGATCTGTCGCGGGTCGCGTCCGGCGGTCACCGCCGCCTCGTCGATGAGTCGGTTGGCGGTGGCCCGGTCCGGTGACCGGAGGTACTCCAGTGTCGGCAACCAACCGTCGGCCTTCTGGCCGGTCAACGCCAGCATCCGGGGCTGGTAGGCGCCGAGCCAGATGTTGATGTCGTGCTCCGGTGCCGGGCCGCGCCGCATGCCCGGAATCGGGTAGTACTTTCCCTCGCGCTGGAGCGGTCCGGCGGGGCCGTCGTCCCAGACGCCACGCAGCACGTCGATCGCCTCGCGCAGCGCCTCGACGCCCTGCCCCGCGGTCAGCCGGCGTACGCCCATCCCCTCGATCCCGTCCCAGGAGGCACCGGCGCCGAGACCGAGTTCGAACCGGCCGTGCGACAGCCGGTCCAGGCTCACCGCGGCCCGGGCCAGGACGGCCGGCGGGCGCAGCGGCAGGTTCAGGACGTTCGCGGAGACCCGGAGCCGCTCGGTGCGGGCGGCGACCCAGCTCAGCAGAGTCCAGGTGTCCAGGAAGTCGGCGTTGTAGGGATGGTCCTGGAAGGTGGCGAGATCCAGCCCCGTCGCCTCGGTCAGCTCAGCCAACGCCACCACCCGGTCCGGGTCGTGCGCGGTCGGCGTGAGGAACGTCCCGAACAGGAGGTCGTGTCCGTAATCGGGCATTGCCGTACCCACCAATCTGCTCCTCGTCAGGTATCTGTTGATCCACAACTTATTTACCCGCCCGCACATTCCGTCCAGGGCGAGGTGTGTTGGTCACAACATGAGTTGTCGAACAAACGGTGAGCATCGGACGCGTTCGGCCGGAGGTCAGGAGCGGTTGCTCTACGCTCACCACCGGGTTCTTGCCAACCGACGAAAGATCGACTCATGGCCACCACGGACACCCCCGCCGCCATCCGCGCCTTCATCGACGCGACCAACAGCGGCGACTCAGAGGCCTTCGCCGCCGCCTTCACCGACGACGCCTACCTCAACGACTGGGGCCGCGAGTATCGGGGCCGTGACGGCGTACGCGACTGGGACGGCACGGACAACATCGGCAAGCAGTCGCACTTCGAGATCGTCGCGATCGAGCCCGGGTCCGATCCCGACAGCTACGTCGTCACCCTCACGGTGACCGGAAACGGCTACAACGGCACCGGCCCGATGACCTTCCACCTGCGCGGCAAACTCATCGCGAGCCTGCGGATCAGCTGACGGCCGCGCCACCTCGGGGCGCCCGGAACCGCGCCGACCCGCCACTCCCGTGGACGTGCGTCCACGATTGACAGCACATCGACGCGCAGCTATTTGTTAACAGAGTTTCCTGATGCTTGCGGCGCCCACGGGGTCGATCCGCCGCACGGGGGCCACCGACCCGCCGGCGGCACGCCACCCCGTCCCCGAGGAGCACCATGCTTCGCAAGAGGTCAGCCGCCTACGTCGTGGGCGCGCTGCTCGGCGGCACCGCGGCGGTCGGGTACGGCCTGCCGTCGGCCAGCGCGGCGGCCGCCGGCCCGATCACCGGCCTCGGCGGCAGGTGCGTCGACGTCGCCGGAGCCAACCCGGCCAACGGCACCGCCGTCCAGCTCTACGACTGCAACGGCAGCGCGGCCCAGACGTGGACGGTCGGCAACGCCGACAACTCGGTCCGGGCGCTGGGCAAGTGTCTGGACGTCACCGCCGCGTCGACCGCCAACGGCGCCAAGGTGCAGATGTACGACTGCAACAACACCGGCGCCCAGAAGTGGACGGCCAACAACGGCGCGCTGGTCAACACGGGCTCCGGCAAGTGCCTCGACGTCACGGATCGGAGCACCGCGAACGGCGCCCGGTTGCAGATCTGGAGCTGCTCCGGCGCCACCAACCAACGGTGGACCCTGCCCGGTGGTGGCACCCCCACCCCGACCGTCCCGGCCGGGCGCAACCTCGACGACCCGGCGAAGAAGGACGTCGCCATGCAGCTCGTCTCGGCAGCGGAGAACTCGTCGCTCGACTGGCGCGCGCAGTTCTCCTACATCGAGGACATCGGCGACGGGCGGGGCTACACCGCCGGCATCATCGGCTTCTGCTCCGGCACCGGCGACATGCTCGAACTGGTCGAGGCGTACACCCGCACCAAGCCGGGCAACGTGCTGGCCTCGTACCTGCCGGCGCTGCGCGCGGTCAACGGCACCCCCTCGCACGCCGGTCTCGACCCCAACTTCCCCCGCGACTGGCGGGCCGCGTCCACCGACACCGTCTTCCGGGCCGCGCAGGAGGCCGAGCGGGACCGGGTGTACTTCAACCCGTCGGTACGCGACGGCAAGGCCGACCAGGTCCGGGCGCTCGGCCAGTTCGCCTACTACGACGCGGCCGTCATGCACGGGTACGAGGGCATGCGGGCGATCCGCAACCGCGCACTGGCCCGGGCGAAGCCTCCGGCGCAGGGCGGCGACGAGCGCACCTGGCTCCACGCCTTCCTCGACGAGCGGGTCATCGAAATGAGGAAGGAGGCGGCCCACTCGGACACGTCCCGCGTCGACACGGCTCAGCGGGTGTTCCTCAACAACGGCAACTTCGACCTGAACACGCCACTGGTGTTCGCCGTCTACGGGGAGCAGTTCCGCATCGGCTAGGTGCCCTTGCCTTGACGTCGGCGACAAGGTTTAGCGTGGTCGTGACGGGCTGGCGGAGGGGGTCGGATGCTGATCGGTGAGCTGGCGGAACGGGCTGGCACAAGCACCCGCGCCCTGCGCTACTACGAGGCGCACGGCTTGGTACGCCCAGAGCGCTCCGCCAACGGCTACCGGGTCTACGACGAGGCGGAACTCCGGGTCGTACGGGAGATCCGGGCGCTGCTCGACGTCGGCTTCGGCCTCGACGACGTCCGTCCGTTCGTCGCCTGTCTTCGGGCTGGCAACGCGTCCGGCGGCGTCTGCCCGGACTCGGTGGTGGTGCTGCGACGCAAGCTCACCGAGGTCGACGCCTACCTCGACCAGCTCGGCGCGGTCCGCCAGCAGTTCCACACCCAGCTCACCCACGCCATCGCGCACCGGGAGGAAACATGCCCCAGGAAACGACAGTCGGCTCACTAGTCACCGTCACCGACGACACGTTCGCCGAGCTGGTGCTGGCCAGCGATCGACCCGTGGTGGTCGACTTCTGGGCGGAGTGGTGCCCGCCCTGCAGGGCGATCGAGAAAAGCCTGGCCGAGCTGGCCGGGGAGTTCGGCGAGCGGATGGTCGTGGCCAAGCTCAACTCCGACGAGAACCCGGAGGCCACCCGGCGCTACGGCGTCATGTCCCTGCCGACGCTGCTGGTGTTCCGCCAGGGCGAGGTCGTCGGCTCGACCGTGGGGTCCAGGCCGAAGACACACCTCCGGCAGATCCTGACCACACAGGCCGACCTGTGAGGGTCAGCGGCGGCTGAGCTCCGCCTCGAGTCGCTGGATGAGCGTCTTGCGGGCTTTTCCATCGCGCTCCCGCCGCAGGGCCGACTTGAGCTGTCGCGTGTCGAGGCCACGGACCAGCTTGACGGCCTCGGCGACCGACATCTCCGGCATCCGTCCGGCCGTCGTGGCGTCCCGGCGGGCCCGACTGGCCGGCCCCGTGTTGGCCACGAACTGTCTGCCGGTTCGCGACGCCTTCCGTTTCTTGGTGTCGGTGGCGCGCTTCTCGTCCTCCGACAGCTCCTCCCAGGCCTTCTTCGGCAGGTAGCGACTGGTTGTGTCGCCGTGCCGGGCCCGGGTGTCGCCCTCCCTGGTCTGCCAGTCCTCCGCGCCCCACCGTTGCAGGGACTTCTGCCGCTCGTCCTTGGGGCCCAGGAATCCCCCGCCGCGCCTCTTGTACTCCTGGGTGACCAGTTGTGACTTCCGCGCCGACCACTGTCCCGGTCTGCCACCCTTGTCGGAGGACTTGATCTCTTCCTTGATCTGCTCTCTGAGCTCGGGCTTCGTGTACCGCGCCATGGATCGCAGCTACCCGGGACCACACCGTCCATGCCTCCCGCGCGGCGGCTTGACCTCAACCTCACACGAGGTTCTAGCCTTCTTCGCGGAGGTACGGCATGAGCATGGAAGTTACCGCGTGGACGTCCCTGCACCACGCGATGAACGCGCAGGACGAACGACCACTGTCCCGGGCGACCCTGAAGCGCATCGCGCGGTTCGCGCGGCCGCACCGAGCTTTGATCATCAGGTTCCTGCTGTTGAGTGTGGTGACAGCGGCCCTCACGGTGGCGGCACCGGTCCTCGCCGGACGGGTCGTGGACGCGATCGTCGACGGCGCCGACAGCGGCATCGTGATCCGGTTGGCCGTGCTGATCGCCGTGATCGCCCTGGCCGAAGCCGGCCTGGGCCTGGTGACGCGGTTCCTGTCCGCCAGCATCGGCGAGGGGCTGATCGTCCAGCTGCGGACAGCCGTCTTCGATCACGTCCAGCGCATGCCGGTGGCGTTCTTCACCCGGACCCGCACCGGTGCGCTGGTCAGCCGTCTGAACAACGACGTGATCGGCGCGCAGCGGGCCTTCAGCAACACCCTGTCGGGTGTGGTCGGCAACGCCGTGACACTGCTCCTGACGCTGGCGGTGATGCTCAGCTTCTCGTGGCAGATCACGCTGCTGGCGCTCGTCCTGCTGCCCATCTTCGTCCTCCCGGCCCGGCGGATGGGTTCGCGGCTCGCCCGGTTGCAGCGCGAGGCGGCGGAGCACAACGCGGCCATGAGCACCCGGATGACCGAGCGCTTCTCGGCACCCGGCGCGACACTGGTCAAGCTGTACGGACGTCCGGCCGAGGAGTCGGCCGAGTTCGCGGCGCGGGCGCGGCGGGTGCGCGACATCGGCATCCGTGCCGCCATGCTCCAGTGGGTCTTCATCACCGCGCTCACCGTTGTCGGCTCGTTGGCGCTGGCACTGGTCTACGGGCTGGGGGGTCTCTACGCCCTTCGGGGCAGCCTCGACGCCGGCACCGTGGTCGCGCTCGCGCTGCTGCTGTCGCGCCTCTACGCGCCGTTGACGTCGCTGGCCAGCGCCCGGGTCGAGGTGATGAGCGCCCTGGTGAGCTTCGAGCGGGTGTTCGAGATCCTCGATCTCAAGCCGCTGATCCTCGACAGGTCCGACGCCCGGCCGCTCCCGGACGGGCCGGTCGCGGTCGAATTCGACGCGGTACGGTTCGGCTACCCCTCGGCCGACAAGGTGTCCCTCGCCTCCCTTGAGGACGTGACGAAGCTCGATACGCGCGGCGGTGAGGAGGTGCTGCACGGCGTGTCGTTCCGCGCCGAAGCGGGGCAGATGGTGGCCCTCGTCGGCTCCTCCGGAGCGGGCAAGTCGACGATCGCCCAACTCGTGCCGCGCCTGTACGACGTCGAGGGTGGCACGGTGAAGCTCGGCGACGTCGACGTACGCGACCTGTCGGCCGAGTCGATCCGAACGGCACTCGGCGTGGTGACCCAGGACGGGCACCTGTTCCACGAGAGCATCCGCGCCAACCTGGTTTTCGCCCGGCCGGATGCGACCGAGGAGGAGATGTGGGAGGTACTGGGACGGGCCCGGCTCGACACCCTGATCCGCTCACTTCCGGATGGGCTCGACACCGTCGTCGGTGAACGGGGGTACCGCCTGTCGGGCGGGGAACGGCAACGCCTCACCATCGCGCGGCTACTGCTGGCCCGTCCCCGTGTGGTCATCCTCGACGAGGCCACGGCGCATCTGGACTCCACGTCGGAAGCCGCCGTACAGGACGCCCTCGCCGAGGCCCTGACCGGCCGGACCAGTGTGGTCATCGCGCACCGGCTGTCCACCATCCGTGCGGCCGACCAGATCCTCGTCGTCGAGGACGGACGCATCGTGGAACGCGGGCGCCACAGCGAGCTGCTCGCCGCCGGTGGCCGGTACCAGGACCTGTACCGCACCCAGTTCGACCAGGACGGGCCGGCGGCCCAGGAGGAGCGCGTCGCGGCCGTCTGAGAAATGCCTTCGTACCGCCGCCCGCCACGGTGCGTCCGTAGCGGGCGGCGGGAACCCGGCGTCAGTCGTCGTCGCCGGCCCTGTCGTCATCGTCATCGTCGTTCCGGTCGTCGCCGTCGTCGTCACCCTCGTCGACGGACTCCTGTTCGGCCTTGACCACCGTGCCGTTGTCCCGGTCGACGTCCACCTCGTGCTCGATGTCGCCGGCGATGATCTCGACGCTCCAGACTGGTCGGCCGTGCTCCTGCTCGGCCTCCACCTCGGTGATCCGGCCGCCGCCGGCCCTGGCGAGCGCGATCTCGCCGGCGCGCTGCTCGTTGACCGCCGCGCCCGCCGGCGAACCACCTCCCGACGGCGTACCGCTGGTGCTCGGCGCGGCGGTCGTACCGCTGGTGCTCGGCGCGGCGGTCGTGCCGCTGGTACCCGGCGCGGGCGTCGTGCCGCGGGTGGCGCTGTCGTCCGGCGCGTCCGTGGCCGTCGGACCGACGGTGGCGGCGGCGAGTGTCGTGCCGCTGGCCCGTGGGTCGCCGGCGGCGCTCACGCCGACGGCGACCCCGGCCACGGCCAGCACCGCCGCTCCGCCGACCGACGCCAGGAGCAGAGAGCTGCGCTTCATCGTGATGCCCACCTTTCCTCGGTTGTCGACTTCGAGGATCGGTTGGATCGGGATAGCGCCGCGCTGTCCGGACGCTAAGGCCGGGTTAAGCCGTTCCCGGCGGGCCTGGGCCCGCCGTCCACCGCTGGTCGCCCGGGCGTCGGCGGCCCGAGCCGGAGCAGCACCTGCGCCCCGCCCTCCGGACCGGTACGCAGCTCCAGCCGACCGCCGCCGGCCTGCGCGGCACGGCGGGCGATGTCTAGGCCGAGGCCGGTCGACCCGGCCGGGCTGGCACCCCGCCGCACCGCCCCGGCCGGCATCCCCGGGCCATCGTCGGTGATCGTGAGCAGCGCCTGGCCCTCTTCCCAGGCGAGCCGGACGGCGAACGGCGTGCCGTCGGGGGTGTGCGCGAAGACGTTGCCGAGCAGGGCGTCCACGGCCGCCGCCAGATCGTCGGCGGGCACACCGACCGGAAGCGGGCCGGGCGCCAGGTCGAGGGTGACGGTCCGGCCGGTGTCCTCGGCCAGCACCGACCAGAACGCGACCCGGTCGGCGACGATCGTCGCGGCGTCCGAGGTGGCCGCTCCCGTCGCCGGTGACCGGCGCCAGCGGGCCTGCCGGATCAGGCCGGTGACCGCCCGTTCCAGCCCGTCGGCGGCGGCGGTGATCCGTGCCGCGTCGTCCGGGTCGCGCAGCGACTCCGCCTCCAGCCGCAGCGCCGTCAGCGGCGTCCGCAGCCGGTGCGACAGGTCGGCGACCTGCTCGCGCTCCTGGAGCAGGAGCACCTGGATCCGCCCGGCCAGGTGGTTGAGGGCCCCGGCCACCTCACGCAGCTCCGCCGGGCCGGCCGGCACAACCCGGGCGTCCAGCTCGGCGTTCGCGAGCCGGTGGGACACGGCGGAGAGGTCGCTGATCGGCCGGACCAGGGTGCGCGCCAGCCGGTCGGCGACCACCAGCCCGATCACCACCAGCACCACTCCGAGCAGGGCCAGCACCAGCCAGGCCCGGGTCACCCCGGCGGTCAACTCGTGCGGGGGCACCAGGATCCGGATCACTCCGGTGCCGTCGGCCCGGCCCTGCACCGCGATGACCACCTCCCGGCCGGCCGCCGACTCCCCCGTGAGGCTCTGCCCGCGCGCGGCCAGGGCCACCGCGGGCGTACGGGGCACCGGGGCGCCGAGCACCGTGCCGTCCGGCAGGAAGACGCTCACCGGTCGACCGGACTCCGCGGCGAGCTGCTCGACGGTGAGCCGGATGGTCGCCGCGTCGGCGGTGCCGACCACCGGTACCAGGCTCTGCGCGTCAGCGGTGGCCCGGACCGTGGCCCGGTCCTCGGCGACGGTGCGGACCAGCAGCGCCAGCGGCACGAGGAACGCGATCAGGGTGAGGACGCTGACCGCGGCGACCAGCAGCGCGAGCCGGGCCCTCACCGCTGTGCCCCCGGTGCCTCCAGCCGCACCCCGACGCCGCGCACGGTGTGCAGGTAGCGGGGTTCCAGAGCGCTCTCACCCAACTTGCGGCGCAACCAGGACAGGTGCACGTCGACGGTCTTGTCGGCGCCGCCGTACGGGATCTGCCAGACCTCGGTGAGCAGCTCGCGCTTGGTGACCACCTGACCCGGCCGGCCGGCGAGGTGGTGCAGCAGATCGAACTCGCGGGGCGTCAGCTCGACCGTCGTGCCGTCCAGGGTGACCTGTCGGGCCCGGGGGTCGATCCGCAGCCCGCCGACGGTGAGTGCAGGGTCCTGCGCGCCGGCGCCGGAGGTGCCCCGCCGGAGCACGGCCCGCGCGCGGGCGTCGAGCTGGGCCGCGGTGAACGGCTTGACCACGTAGTCGTCGGCCCCCGCGTCGAGGACCCGGACGATTTCGGCCTCGTCGTCGCGGGCGGTGGCCACGATGACCGGCACCGAGCTGACCGCCCGCAGCATCCGCAGCAGCTCACGGCCGTCCAGGTCGGGCAGCCCCAGGTCGAGCACGACGAGGTCGGGCCGGTCGTCCAGCGCGTCGCGGAGCCCGGCCATCGCGGTCGAGGCGGCGGCCACCGCGTGGCCGCGTTCCCGCAACGCCCGGATCAGCGGTGTACGGATCGTCAGGTCGTCCTCGATGAGCAGCAGGCGGGCCACAGCTGGCAGGCTAGCCGCTGCGGCGGGGAGCGAGGCGCACGTTAACCGTGCCTTAGCCTCCGGATATGCCGACGACAACGATGGATCGGGGATAGTCGGGTGATGGGCCGTCGTCCGATCCTCGTCGCCACCGGGTGGGTGGCCACCGCCGCCGTGGCCACCCTGATCGGGTTGGGCGCGATCCGGCTGGTGGGCGAGAGCATCACCGGCACCCCGGGCGGGATACGCAGCGAGGCGGACATCGAACGCGCGCTCGCCTCGCCGGAGCCGGCGCCCGCCGGCACGACGGGCGCCTCACCGACCACGGCGAGCGCGGCGCCGACCGCGAGCTCCGGGGTCCGTCGGGGTTTCGCCACCGCGGGCGGCACGGCCGTGGCCGAGTGCGGCGCCGACGGGGTACGCCTCGTCTCCTGGGCTCCTGCCCAGGGCTACCGGGTCCGCGACGTGGATCGGGGGCCGGACGACGACGTCGAGGTCAAGTTCGAGGGGTCGGCCGGCGAGTACGAGCTGAAGGTGCGCTGCATCGGCTCGGAGCCGGTGGCCGTCGCCGACGACTAGCCCGCTGGCCGCTCACGATCCGCGGCCCTGCCGATGGCGACCATGCGCAGCGTCTCCTCCCGGCGACGGACGAGCAGGGCCCCGGCCAGGAACGTCACCGGTGGGACGAGAACCAGCATCGCCCACTGCACGGGCACCAGGCCAATGGTGTGTCCCATGTGCATCGTGGAGGTGGCCCAGCCGGCGAGGGCACTGTCGATCACGAGGGCGAGCGCGGCCACCGGCAGGAGCATGACGACGATCCGCCGACGTACCCCGGGGTCGAGCGTGGCCAGCGCGACCAGCATGGCCAGCGCGGCGGCCACCAGACCGGCGACGTAGAGCCAGAGGACCAGCTCACTGCTGGCCTCAAGGCCGTAGAAGATTTGGTAACTGACCCCGCCGTCAGGGTCGAACCCGGGCCTGTTCACCCGGTTGACCTCCAGCAGCGCGACCGCGGTGGCCGGCGCGAGCAGCAGCGCCACCAACCGGCGTACGCCCAGCAGCGCGAGCAGCCGGTGCCGCGGAGCCGGCACCGTCAGTGCGGCGGCCGCCACCACGGCGAGCGCGAACTGCGGCAGGGTGTCCACCACGTACGTCAGGTTGTCGCCGGCCTGCGGGGCGACCAGCGCGCCCCAGCCGATCACGCCGGCCCAGGCCAGACCGGCGGCCACCCAGCGCCACCCGGCCAGAGCGGCCGCGCAGACGCCCGCCCAGCCGGCCACGCGCAGCCAGTCGACGAGGTCGGGGCCTCCCGGCCCGAATCCCGGCGGCAGACCCGGGTTCCGGATGAGCTGGTCGAGCAGCGACTTCCCGGCGAGGGCGAGCAGAACGAGGCCGACCAGCAGGCCGGTCACCGCCGCCGCGTCCGCCCAGGTCGACTCGGTGAACCCCCGTGCGCTCACCCGCAGCCGGGCCCGCAGCCCGGCACCGACCAGATTCAGCACGTCACCGGCGACGGGTCGCCGCTGGCCCGGCCGCGCGCCGGCGACGAGCACGGCCAGCATCTCGTCCTCGTACGCCCGGCGGTGCTCCCACGGGTAGACGGCCAGCAGCCGCCGGTAGCGGCGCTCCAGGTCGTCGCTGCTCACGCCGCACCCCCGTCGGTCAGCAGGCCGCCGCGGCGCAGCCGTACGCGAGCCGCGTCGGCGTTGTGCCGCAGGCGGGCCGCCTCCTCGGCGAGTCGACGCGCGCCGAGGGCGGTGAGTCGGTAGTAGCGGCGCAACCGCGACTGCACCACCTCCTCGCGCTCGACCTCGATGAGGCCGTCGGCGCGGAGCCGGTCGAGAACGGCGTAGAGGGTGCCCGCGCGAAGGCGCACCCGGCCGTCGGAGATGCGCAGCACGTCCTCGATGACGGCATAGCCGTGCCTGGGTGCCTCGGC
This sequence comes from Micromonospora sp. NPDC005163, assembly GCF_053599835.1. Classification (NCBI taxonomy): domain Bacteria; kingdom Bacillati; phylum Actinomycetota; class Actinomycetes; order Micromonosporales; family Micromonosporaceae; genus Micromonospora; species Micromonospora sp. NPDC005163. The sequence continues at coordinate 36,443 of NZ_JBSFYP010000024.1, read as the reverse complement.
CAACGCGGTGAGCACCAGGAACGTCGGCTCCCGAAGTGGACTCTCGGTCATACCGAAAAGCATATACCGATAGCCGGCATATGCAATGGAAGTCCAACACGGACGTGGCCAGCACGGGTTTCCCCGTGCCGGCCACGTCATCGGTGATGGTTCAGCTCGCGTACGCCTCCAGCTCCCAGAGCGAGTGGCCCCACGGCGTGCCCCGGGCGGTGCCGTAGATCCGCAGGTAGCGACCGTTGGCGCCGAGCGCGGTGTGCTCGTCCACACCGCCGTCGGCGCCGGTCACCGTCTTCACGGTGGTCCAGGTGGTGCCGTCGTTCGAGGTCTGGATGACGTACGCGCTGCTGTACGCCGCCTCCCAGCTCAGCTTCACCCGGCCGATCGCGGTCGGGCTGCCGAGGTCGACCCGGATCCACTGCGGGTCGGAGAACGCGCTCGACCACCGGGTGGTGAGGCTGCCGTCCACCGCCTGGGCGCCGGACACGTCGGCCCCCTCGTTGCTGGACGTCAGAGTCGGCTTGTTCAACAGCAGGTTGGGGCCGGGGCCGGTCGGGCCGCCGGTGCCGCCGTACACCTCGAACTCGAACAGCGAGTAGCCCCAGGCGGTGCCCCGGGTGGTGCCGGTGAGCCGGATGTACCGGCCGGAGCCGGTGAGCCCGGTCAGGTCGTCCACCCCGCCGTCACCGCCGGTCACCGTCCGGATCGTGGTGAAGTTGACCCCGTCCGGTGAGGTCTGGATCTGGTATCCACTGCCGTACGCCGCCTCCCAGGTCAGCTTGACCCGGTTGATGCTGCAGCTCGCGCCCAGGTCGACGTCGATCCACTGCGGGTCGCTGAACGCGCTGCCCCAACGGGTGCCGAGCGCCCCGTCGAACGCGTTGGCCGCGACGTAGGCGCCCTCGAAACTGGATGCCCGCGCCGGCTTGCCCCGGGCCAGGTTGGCCCCCGGCTCGGGGTCCGGGTCGGGTCCGGGACCGCCGGGGCTGGTGGAGAGGGTGAACTCGTCGACGTCATACATCCCGCCGCCGCCCTTGAACACCAGGAACAGGGTGCGCGTACCGGTCGGGGCGGTGACCCCGCCGGTGAACGAGGCGAACGTGCCGTGCCCGCCGGTGGGTGTCACGGTGGTCGAGCCGACCAGCGGCCCGGTGGGCGAGTCGACCCGTAGCTCCAGCGTGCCGCCGGCACCGGCCGGGGCTCCTGCCCGGACGCTGAACGACTGGACGCCGGTCAGGTTGTACGGGCGGAACGAGATCCAGTCGTTGTTGTCGATGTACCCGACCGCGGCGCCACCGTGGGCCGCACCCGGCGCGACGACCTGGACGCCGGACGAGTCACCGAAGTGCTCGGCCTGCCGTACCCGTGGCTGCAGGACCGCCTGGGTGTGCGTGGTCAGCGGCGGCTGGCCGCCCCCGCCCAGGTCGGTGTACTCGGCGTCGATGATGCCGAAGATGTTCGCCGCGGTGTCGTGCTCGCCGTCGGCCGAGGTCTGGATGACCCCGGTGCAGCCCTGCACACTGCTGAGCTGGTGGCCGTGCGAGTCGTGACCGAGGACGTAGTTCACCTTCACCCGGGCGCAGTCGATCGCACCGTCCTGCGCGTCGGTGACGGTGACGGTGAACGGCACGGCGTCCCCGAAGGCGAACGTCCGCCCGTTCAACGGGGTGTTCACGGTGACCACCGGCGCGCTGTTGCCGACCGTGATGACCACGCTCGCGGTGGCCGTCTTGCCGGTGGTGTCCCGGACCGTCAACGTCGGGCTGCGGGTCCCGTTCGTGGTGTACGTGAAGCTCGGGTTCGCCGCCGTCGAGTCGGTGGTGCCGTTGTTGTCGAAGTCCCAGGCGTAGGTGAACGGGTCACCGTCCGGGTCGAGGGTGCCGGCCGAGGAGAAGGCCACGGTCAACGGCGCCGTACCGCTGGTCGGGGTGGCCGAGACCACCGGACGTGGCGCCCTGCCCGTGCGGGCGTACTCGATCCGGTAGAGCGCCGAGTTGGCGTCGCCGTTGAACCAGCCGGTGCCGTAGTCGAGCACGTAGAGCGCGCCGTCCGGGCCGAACTCCATGTCCATGACCTGGTTGCCGGTCCACGGGAACGGATTGATCTTCAACGGTTGGCCGGCCGGGTCGAGCTTGATGTTCTTGATCCAGCGACGGCCGAACTCACCGGCGAAGTAGGTCCCGTCGTAGTACGCCGGGAACGCCACGTCGGAGGGGTTGTTCGGGTTGTACCGGTATACCGGGCCACCCATCGGGGACAGCCCGCCCCCGGTGAACTCCGGCGGGGAGCCGGAGCCGCCGTAGGGCAGCCACGCCGGGACCGCCGGCGGCAGCTGGGTGACGCCGGTGTTGTTGGGCGAGTTGTTCACCGGTCCGCCCGCGCAGTCGAACTTCGGCCCGGACGGGCCGGACGGGAAGGTGTAGTCGTTGTAGGCGTCGTTCCGGGCCGTGCAGTACGGCCAGCCGTAGAACCCGGGCCGGTCGATCCGGGCGAACTCCACGTTGCCCGCCGGCCCTCGGTTCGGGTCGGCGGTGCCCGCGTCCGGACCGTAGTCACCGAGGTAGACGATGCCGGTGGCCCTGTCCACGCTCATCCGGAACGGGTTGCGGAAGCCCATCGCGTAGATCTCCGGACGGGTCCGTGCGGTGCCCGGGGCGAACATGTTGCCGGCCGGGATGGTGTACCCGCCCGCCGCGCCGGGCTTGATCCGGAGGACCTTGCCGCGCAGGTCGTTGCTGTTCGCCGAGGTGCGCTGCGCGTCGAAGGCCGGGTTACGGCCGGCCCGCTCGTCGATCGGGGTGAACCCGGCCGAGTCGAACGGGTTGGTGTCGTCGCCGGTGGACAGGTACAGGTTGCCGGCCGCGTCGAAGTCCATGTCACCGCCGACGTGACAGCACATGCCCCGGCTCGTCGGCACGTTCAGGATCAGCGTCTCGCTTGCCAGGTTGAGGGTGTTGTCCGCGTTGACCGTGAACCGGGTCAGCCGGTTGACGCCGTCCCAGCGGGCGAAGTCGGCCGGGGTGCCGGTGGCCGGTGCGCCGCCAACGGGGGTGTCCAGTGGTGGCGCGTAGTACGCGTACACCCAGCGGTTGGTGGCGAAGTTCGGGTCGGCCTTGATGCCCTGCAGGCCCTCCTCGTCCCCGGTGTAGACCGGCAGGGTGGCGGCGACCTTGGTGTTGCCCGCCGCGTCGGTGTGCCGGATCACGCCGTTGCGCGAGGTGTGCAGCACACCCCGGTCGGGCAGGACGGTCAGGCTCATCGGCTCGCCGGTCTCGGCCGCGCCCTTGGCCAGCTCCACCTGCTGGAAGCTGCTGGTGACGGTGGCGCCGCAGTCCGCGCCGACCGTCCCGGACGCCGTCATGATGCCGCCGAGCAGGTGCTGACGGAAGTTCGCGTCGGTGTACGACGCGTCGGTGTGGCCGAGGCCGGTGTACCAGGACCGCCCTCCGGAGTAGTTCTGGCACCAGGAGATCGGGTGGTCGGGGCCCATGCTCCCGCCGCTGTAGGTGCTCTCGTCCAGGGTCGCCAGCACGTGCACGTTGCCGCGTGGGTTGGCGCGGTAGTTGTACAGCTCGTCGAACCGGCTCCACCGCTGCGGCAGCGTCGCGGTGGACGGGTGCACCTGGTCGGCGACCTTGACGGTGGCGGTCTGCTCGGCCGGGTGCGAGGCGAAGTACGCCCCGACCAGCCCGCCGTACCAGGGCCAGTCGTACTCGGTGTCGGAGGCGGCGTGCACACCCACGTACCCACCGCCGCCCTGGATGTAGCGCTCGAACGCGGCTTGCTGGGCGGCGTTGAGCACATCGCCGGTGGTGGACAGCCAGATCACCGCGGCGAACCGGTCCAGGTTGGCGTCGGTGAACTGGGCCGCGTCCTCGGTGGTCTCGACGGTGAACCCGTTGGCGGCGCCGAGCTGCTGGATGGCGGTGATGCCCGGGGTGATGGAGCCGTGCCGGAATCCGGCGGTCTTGGTGAACACCAGCACGGTGAACGGTGCGGCGCTGGCCACGGGTGGCACGGCCGCGATGCCGCCCACGACGAGGATCGCGCTCAGCACGGCGCCGAGCCACGATCTCAGGGATCTGCGCACGGTAGGTCCTTTCCCGGTGCGGGGGGCGTGCGCCGATCACGCCTGGGTGGTGGGCAGGGTGGTGCCGAGCCTGGTTGCGGTCGCCGGAGGTGCCGTTCGCCGCCACGAGCGCGACACATGTAAATGCATCGTTGCGGCTGGGTCACCGGCGCGTCAAGCGCTCTCCCACCATTCGTGAGAGCGTTATCTCCGCACGTCAGCCGCGACTCCAGCAGGCGAGATCAGATTACGGTTTTTCATCCGGGCGTCCGCCCGGACTCAGATCCTCGGGCTGGCGGCGCGTAGCCTGGGCGGATGGCGATTCTGCGCTTCGCGAGGGGTCTCGGTGGCTGACGCGGACGATGTTCGCCGTCTGGCGCTGGCCCTGCCGCAGGCGGTCGAGATCGACAGCGAGGGCTTCGACTTCCGCGTGGGTGGCAGGGGTTTCGTCTGGTCCTACCCGGAGCGCAGTCCGGGCAAGCCGCGCCAGATCCGAACCGATGTCGCGGTGGTGTTCGTCGGCGACGAGGCCGAGAAGCAGGCTCTGCTGCTCGGGGAGCCCGACCTCTTCTTCACCACGCCCGGCTACGACGGCCTGCCACTGGTGATGCTGCGCCTGGCGGAGGTGGGCGTCGATCGCCTGACGGAGCTCGTGACCGACGCGTGGCGGATGCGTGCGCCGCAGGCGCTCCTCGACGACCTCGGGGAAGGAAGCCTTCGCCTGGGCTGATCCGTCCGCCCCGGCGAGGGCGGCGGACTCAGTCGCGAGGGTTGCCCCGGTCCTCGAACTCGTACGTCGTGGTCAGGGCCTCCGGCAGATCGGGGACCAGGGCGTTGGTGCCGTCGACGACCTGGACGTAACGCTTGCCCTGGAAGATCGAGTAACTGCCGTCGGCGACCTGCTCGATCGTGAAGAGCTGCGTCTGCGCGGTCGTGTCACACACCCGACCGCGGACGCTTCCCGGCACGGCGTCGTGCACCACGGTCATGCAGACCCGGCTGGCGCCGCTTGCCGCGGCCAGCATGATCCGGAATCTGTTTCCTTCGGGGCGCAGGACCCAGAGCGCGCGGTCGTCGATGCCCTGCTCGGTGCTGGCCCGCACCCGGTCGTCGTCACGGCCGATCGCCAGCGCCGCCCGACCGATGCCGGGCACCACGATGAGAACCTGCCGCCGGCCGCCGAGGATCTCCTGCGGTCCGGCCGGGGCGGTCACGGACGGGACGACCGACGGCGAGACCGTGGCCGTGGCCGTGGCCGCAGGCCCGACAGCCCGATCCGGCGTCTGGTCCCGTGCCGGCAGGAGGGCGGCGCCAGCGGCCACGACCAGCACGGCCAGCCCCGCCCCGTAGACGGCCGCGCGGCGCCGCCGGCGCTGCTCGCCACGGCGGCGCAGCGTCCCCGCTGCGGGCAGCGTCGTGACTCGTCGGACCGCGTCCGCGATAGCCGTCAGGTCGTGGTGCGGATCAGTCATGGGAGGTTTCCTCCTGCCGAGCCTCGTTCAGCATTCCGGCCATGGCCCGCCGGCCACGGGCGAGGTACGTCTTGACGGTCCCGACGGGCGCCTGCATCTCGGCTGCCACCTCGGCGACGCTGAGATCGTTCAGGTGGTGCAGCACGACGGCGCGACGCTGGTTGGCGGTCAGCCGTTGCAGCGCCTGCAGCAGGGCGACGTGGTCCTCGTTGAGTCCGGGCACGCTCTGGTCGACGGCGGCCCGGCGGTGTGCGCGCAACCGGTTGAACGTCTTGCGCCAACTGCTCACCGCGATTCGGGAGGCGACCCGGCGGACCCACGCCTCCGGGCTGTCCGCCTCGCGGACGGTCGACCAGCGCTGCCACGCCCGGGTGAAGGCCTCGGCGACGGCGTCCTCCGCCTCGCTGCGGTTGCCGGTGAGGGCATAGACGTGACCCACGATCCGGCCGGCGCAGGCCGCGTAGAGGGCGTCGAACTCCTCGGCGTCACGCATCTGACCTGCGCTCTCCGACGTCTCGTCCCGTGGTCACCGGCGCATGTAACCGGGAGGGGCACCCGGGCGCGCCCGCGCGGTGGGTGATTGTGGCGATCGTCACACCCCTGAAGATCAACCCGCCGGCCGTGCCAGGCGTCATCGTGCCGTCCCGGGAGACGCCCGTGGCGGAGAGGACGATGTGCGACGACGGCAACGACGCGCCCTGACAGCCGGAGTGCTCGCGACCGCGCTGGCAGCGGCGGGCCTCACGGCTTCCCCGGCCGGCGCGCAGGAGAAGCCTGCGGCAACGGTCTCCGGACCGCGCGGCACCTTCACTTTGATCACCGGGGACCGGGTGTCGCTGGACGCGGACGGCCACCCGCGGATCGAGCGGGGACCGGGACGGGCCGGCATGCGGTTCGTGAGCAGCCGAGAGGGTGGCCACCAGTACGTCATCCCGGTCGACGCGGTGCCGATGCTGCGTGACGGGCGGCTCGACCGGCGGCTGTTCGACCTCACCGCGCTCGGCGACTTCGGCTACGACGACCGGAGGGCCGAGCTTCCGCTGCTGGTCACGTACCCGGAGAACATGGCGACGCGGGCGCGGTCCGCCGCCGGAGCCGCGCGGGTGCGGGCCGACCTGCCCGCCGCCAACGCGCTGGCCGTGCGGGCGGGCCTGGACGACCGGGTCGAGCTGTGGTCGTCACTCACCCGCGGCACGTCGTCGGCGCGCGCGCTCGCCGCCGGGATCACCCACGTCTGGCTGGACGGCAAGCGCCACGTCTCCCTCGATCGCAGCGTGCCGCAGATCGGCGCCCCGACGGCCTGGCAGGCGGGCTTCGACGGCGACGGCGTGACGGTCGGGGTGCTGGACACCGGCATCGACGCCAGCCACCCCGACTTCGCCGGGCAGATCGCCGCGATCCACGACTTCACCGGCGGCAACGACCCCGGCGACACGGTCGGCCACGGCACCCACGTGGCGTCGACGATCGTGGGCAGCGGCGCCGCCTCCGGCGGCAGGTACCGGGGCGTGGCACCGGGCGCGAAGCTGGTCGTCGGCAAGGTCTGCGCCACCACGGAGTGCCAGGACTCGGACATCATCGCCGGGATGCAGTGGGCGGCGCCGCAGGCCCGGGTGATCAACCTGAGCCTCGGTGACACGGACACGCCGGCTCTCGACCCGCTGGAGACCGCGGTACAGGACCTCAGCCAGCGGTACGGCACCCTCTTCGTGGTCGCCGCGGGCAACGAGGGTAAGCCGAAGTCGGTCTCGACGCCGGCCTCCGCTGACGACGCCCTCGCCGTCGCCGCGGTCGACGCCGACGACGAGCGGGCCTACTTCTCGAGCCGGGGCCCCCGCGTCGGCGACAACCACATCAAGCCCGAGATCAGCGCGCCCGGCGTCGACATCGTGGCGGCCGCCCCCGGTGGCGGTTACGCCCCCATGTCGGGCACGTCGATGGCGACCCCGCACGTGGCGGGCTCGGCCGCGATCCTCGCCGGGCGCCACCCCGACTGGTCCGGCGCCCAGCTCAAGGCTGCTCTGATGGGCTCGGCCAAGCCGGCCGGCGCCGACAGCCTCTACGACCAGGGCGCCGGGCGGGTCGACATCGGTCGTGCCGTCGCACAGCCCGTCGCCGCTGAGGTCGCCGCGATCGACTTCCCGGTCCAGCGCTGGCCCCACGCCGACGACACCCCGTTCACCCGTGTCATCGGTTACCGCAACACCGGCACCGCACCGGTCAGCCTCTCGCTCACCATCACCCCGGCTCCCACCGGCATGATCACTGTCAGCCCGGCCACGCTGATGGTGCCGGCCGGCGGCCGCGCCGAGGCCACGATCACCGTGGACACCCGGGTGGACGCCCCCGACGGCCTCTACCCGGGCGCGCTGACCGCGACCGGCGCCGGGGACCTGCGGGTGCGGACGCCGTTCGCGCTCAACCGGGAGATCGAGAGCTACGACGTCCGGCTCGACCACACCGGGCGCGACGGCAGACCGGCCACGGAGTACGACACCGTGGCGGCGAACCTGAGCACCGGTGAGTTCACCACCCTCGCCGGGCAACCCGGCGGTGGCACGATGCGGCTGCCCAAGGGCCGCTACGCGCTGTACAGCACGATCCACGAGGGCGACGTGTCGACGCTGCTCGTGCAGCCGGTCCTGGACGTACGGGGCCCGGTCACCGAGGCGCTCGACGCCCGCACCGCCCGGCCGGTCTCGCTGACCGTGCCCCAGCGGGACGCCGCAGCGCTCTCGATCAACGTGAGCGCGAACTGGAACGACAACTTCCGCTACCCGGGCGTCCAGCTCAGCGGGACGTCGTTCGCGGACGTCTTCTTCGGCCGGATCGGGCCCGCCGTCGCGGCCCCCGAGTTCGCGGTCACACTGGGCGTCGGGCTCGGCCGCCCGGGCCGGGACGGGACGTTCCGGAACAGCCCCTACACGTACGACCTCGCGTACGTGAGCAAGGGCGACATGTTCACGGGCCTGACCAGGAAGCTCTCCCCGAAGAACCTCGCCACCGTCAAGACGACCTACCGCAGCCAGTCCAGCATCGCGACCGCGACCCGCTTCCACCGTGCGGCGTCCCCCGGGGGCCCGGGCCCGATCGGTTCGAGCACCTCGTTCGACCTGCCGTTCCACGCCACCGAGTACTACAACACCGACGGCGGACTCGTCTGGACGTCCACGTTCGTCGAGGGCGACAACCTCACCACGCAGGAGTCCACCTTCCGGGCGGGCAGGACCTACCACCAGACCTGGAACGCGGCGCCCTTCGGGCCCACCGTGGCGCAGCCTCCGGCCTGGTCGCCGCTCGGTTACGTGGGCCGCGACGGGGACACCATCTCGGTCGCGTCGCCGCCGCTGTTCGCCGACGCCTCCGGCCGCCCCGCCAGCCGTGACGACCTGCAGGTCCACTACCGGTTGTCCAGAAACGGCAAGGAGATCGCCACCGCCGACGGCTCGTACGCGGACTTCCCGGTGCCCGCCGACAAGGCCACCTACCGCCTGGAAGCGACCGTCACCCGCGGTGCTCCGGACACCCTGTCGACGTCGGTCTCGGTGGCCTGGACCTTCACCTCGGCACACACGTCGAAGCCGGAGCCGCTGCCCCTGACGACGGCCCGGGCGACGCCCGCGTTGGACGACACCAACACGGCCCGGGCGGGCCGGGCGATGACCATCCCCGTGGCACTGGACCGGCATCCGGGGTCGACGGCCGCGCCCAACCGGACGCTCGGCGTCTCCGCGTCGTTCGACGATGGCAGGACGTGGGTGGCGTTGCCGGTCCACCACGGCGTCGCCCTGATCAAGCATCCGCGCCGGCCCGGCTTCGTGTCGCTGCGCATGACGGCCACCGACACCGCTGGCAACACGGTGGCGCAGACGATCCAGCGGGCCTACCGGATCGCCTGACCCAGGCCCCGGTCCGGGGTGGGCGGCGGCGTTTCGCCGTCCACCCCGGACCAGTGCCATCGGGGGCGTCGGAGCAGCCGGTTCCGGTGCGGCCACGACCGGCAGGGCCGTGACTACCCTCGGCGGAGCAGTCCGGCGATGAGCAGCTCGACCAGGCGCCGGGCGTCGTAGTTGGGGTCGCTGTCGGCGCCGATGCAGAGATTGCCGACCCCGCGCATCAGTTCGTACGCATCCATGCCGGGGCGTATTTCGCCGGCCTCCGCTGCCGCGTCGAGCAGTTGGTTGCACACAGGCACGAGGCGGTCGAGGAAGTAGCCGTGCAGCGTGTCGAAGCCGGCGTTGTCCGGCTGCAGCACGCCGGCAAGTCCGCGCTTGGTGACCAGGAAGTCAACGAAGAGGTCGATCCATCGCCCGAGGGCGGCGTGCGGAGTCGCACTGCTCGCGAGCAGAGCCGGACCGGCCTCGGCGCAGGCGTCGACCTGGTGCCGGTAGACGGCGATGATCAGATCAGCGCGCGTCGGGAAGTGCCGGTAGATCGTGCCCGTCCCGACGCCGGCTCTGGCCGCGATGTCTCGTACCGGCGCTTCCACGCCCGAGTTCACGAAGACGGCGGCGGCCGCGTCGAGCAGGGCCTTCTCGTTGCGTACGGCATCGGCCCGCTTGCGCGGGGACACTCCCGCCACAATCCCGTCGCCCTGGGTCACCGCGCTGTTCCCTCCGTCACCGGCCTTGGCAAACGGAACACTGTTCCGTATGGTTCTAACGGAACGAGGTTCCGCTTGCTCATGATGCCAGAGCAGAGGACCGACAACCAACCGACCAGTGGAGGAAACACGTCATGCAGTACCGCACCTTGGGCCGCACCGGTGTGCAGGTCAGTTCTCTCGCGCTCGGAGCGATGAACTTCGGCAAGATCGGCCAGACGACCCAGGACGAGGCCACGGCCATCGTCGACGTCGCCCTCGAAGCCGGGATCAACCTCATCGACACCGCCGACATGTACAGCCAGGGCGAGTCGGAGGAGATGGTCTGCAAGGCGATCGCCGGCCGCCGCGACGACATCGTGCTGGCCACGAAGGCGAACATGCCCATGGGCGACGAGCGCAACCATCAGGGCAGCTCGCGCCGCTGGCTGGTCACCGAGTTGGACAACAGCCTGCGCCGCCTGGGCGTCGACCACGTCGACCTCTACCAGATCCACCGGTGGGACCCGCGGACCAGCGACGAGGAGACGCTGTCGGCCCTGACCGACCTGCAGCGCGCCGGAAAGATCCGCTACTTCGGCTCCTCGACCTTCCCCGCGTACCGCATCGTGCAGGCCGAGTGGGCCGCCCGGGAAAACCACCTGAGCCGCTACGTCACCGAACAGCCCGCCTACTCGATCCTGCAGCGCGGGATCGAGACCCACGTCCTGCCCGTGACCGAGCAGTACGGGCTCGGCGTGCTGGCGTGGAGCCCCCTGGCCTCCGGCTGGCTATCCGGCGCGATCCGCGAGGGCCAGGAGATCGCCACCAACCGCTCCGCGTTCATGCCGCAGCGCTTCGACACGACCATCCCCGCCAACCGGGCCAAGCTCGACGCCGTCGAGCGGTTGGCCAAGGTCGCCGACGAGGCCGGCCTGACCATGATCCAGCTCGCGCTCGGGTTCGTCACCGCGCACCCCGCCGTCACCAGCGCGATCATCGGCCCCCGCACCATGGACCACCTGCGCTCTCAGCTCGCCGCGGCGGACACCGTGCTCACCGCTGACGTGCTCGACGCGATCGACGCGATCGTCCCGCCCGGCGTCGACCTTGCCGCGCACGAGAAGTTCGACACCCCGCCCGCCCTGCTCGACCCGTCATTGCGGCGCCGGCGACCGCTCCCGTGACGCTCGGCCGTCCACGATCGCGTCGTGCGACCGTCAGGCCTGCCGGCGGACGAACGGCGCGGTCTGGTCGGCGACGTCGCCGTACTCCGCCGGCAACTGGGTGACCACCTGTTCATAGCCGGCGGGGTCGAGGGCGTCCCGGAGGACGTCGAAGACCGCCGTGACTCCGTCCCTCGCCGCGTCCGCGTCGACGTCCGCGCGGCCGCTGACCCGGTCGACGAAGGCGTCGAGGCCGAACCGTTCCGCGGTCTCACTGCCGCCGAAGGCGTACGCCCGCAGCCCGTCGGGAAGCTGGCCGGCCAGATCACGCGCCTCTCCGCCATCGATCCGTTCGGCCAGGGTGGTCAAGGTGGCCTGCGTGACGGCAGTCGCCTGCTCCGACGACATCCCGGATCGCGTCGCCACCAGGTCGAGGAACTCGTTGTCGTTCACCGTGCGGCCCTCCTCTCGCCGTTGAAGCAGTCGAGTTCCCAGGCTCCATGTCGACAAACGAGGTCACACGACGGCGCGGGGCACGGCGTACCCGATCCGTCTGCTCATCCGGATTATGCGGTTCGGGCCGGTCCGGGCTTCTTGTCGGGTTCGATGTGACGGTGAACATGCGTCCGCTGTATTTGCTTGACGAAGCAAGCTGTTGACGTACCGTTGCGTCGCCACGCAAGGACACCGCTCGGGTGCCCCGTACAAGGAGGAACCGCACATGACCAGGATCGGCATCATCATCGGCAGCACCCGGCCGGGACGAAACGGCGCGGCCGTCGGGCAGTGGGTGTACGACGTCGCCAGGCAGCGCACGGACGTCGAGTACGAGCTCGTGGACCTGCTCGACTACAAGCTGCCGCACCTCGACGAGGTGTACCCGCCGGCGATGGGCCAGTACCAGCAACCGCACACGCTGGAGTGGGCCCGAAAGATCGCGTCGTTCGACGGCTTCGTGATGGTGACGCCGGAGTACAACCACTCGACGTCCGGCGCGCTGAAGAACGCGATCGACTTCCTCTACAGCGAGTGGAACAACAAGGCCGTCGGGTTCGTCAGCTACGGCTCGGTGGGCGGCGCGCGGGCGGTGGAGCACCTGCGGCTGATCTCTGCTGAGTTGCAGCTGGCCGACGTGCGGTCCCAGGTGGCGCTCTCGCTCTTCACCGACTTCGAGAACTTCAGCGTCTTCAAGCCCAACGACTTCCAGCGGGACGCGCTGAACGCCACCCTCGACCAGGTCGTGGCCTGGAGCCAGGCCCTCGCTCCCCTGCGCGCCGCGTAGGGCTCGACCGGACCGATCAACGCCACCCCCCGGAAAGCGTGGAAGGAAACTGCGCGATGCGTGGACTCAAGGACAAGGTCGCCCTCGTCGCCGGTGCGGCGCCGGGCAATATCGGCGGCGCGACGGCGATCCGCCTCGCCGAGGAAGGCATGCTGGTCGTCGCGGCGGATCTGAACCAGGCCGCCGCCCAGACCGTGGTCGACGACATCACCGCCGCCGGCGGAACAGCCGTGGCGCGAGGCTTCGACATCACGAACGAGGAGTCCTACCGGGACGTCATCACCTTCACCGTCGACCGGTTCGATGGCCTGCACGGCCTGTTCAACGTGGCCGCGGATCTGTCGCCACGAAACCTCGGCCGGGACGCCGACGTCACCTCGGTACCGTTCGACGTCTGGCAGCACACCATCGACGTCACCCTCACCGGCTACATGTACGGCATCCGGCACGCCCTGCCGATCATGATGAGGAACGGCGGCGGCTCGATCGTCAACACCATGTCGAGCGCGGTGTGGCTGGGCGAGCCCGAACGCGTCGCCTACCAGGCGGCCAAGAGCGGACTGATCGGCCTCACCCGGCACACCGCGAGCCTCGGCGGCAAGCACGGCGTCCGTACCAACCTTCTGTCGCCGGGCGTGGTTCTCACCGGCGCCGCGCTCGAGTCCACCACCGAGGAGTTCCGCGCGCAGATGCTCGCGACGGTACGTTCGCCGCGGCTGGGTCGGCCGGAGGACCTCGCCGCCATGGTGGCGTTCCTCTTCTCCGACGACGGCGCCTACGTCAACGGCCAGTCACTGCTCGTCGACGGCGGCGCCAGCTTCACCTGATCCGCACCGGGCGTGCGCTCGCACGCGGGGCCAGCTACCGGCGTGGGCCGGCGAGCTTTCGCGGACGCCGACTCATTCCTCGTCGCGCGGGTCGAGATTCGCGCGAAGCGCCTCCGCGATCTCGCCCGCCGCGACGAGTTGCTCCGGCGTGAGAGCGTCGACGAAGAGCTCGCGAATGGCGCGCAGGTGCGGAACGGTGGACCCCTGGAACGCCTCGGCGCCGGCCGGCGTGAGCAGCACCTCCGCCCCTCGGGGGACGGTGGGGCACGCCTGGCGGCGGATGAGTCCGCGCCGCTCCATGCGCCCGAGGTGGTGGGAGAGTCGGCTCCGCTCCCAACCGATGTGTGTCGCGAGTTCGGACGAGCGCATCTGACGGTCCTGCGCCTCGCTCAGGGCGAGCAGCACGGCGTAGTCCGCCGGCGAGAGCGCGGACTCGATCTGGAGGCGGGACGCGAGCTGCGCCTTGAGTTCTCCGGTCGTCTCGATGAAGTCCCGCCAGACCCGTAGCTCCTCCGCGGTCGGCAGTTGGCGTCCTCTCCGCCGCTCGGGTGTGGCCCTTGTCATCCGATTCTCCTTGGTTGACGCGTCAATTGGCAGGTTAGCATCATTGACGTGTCAACCGCTAAGGCCCCTTTCCGGGGTGTCGGCGGGACCGCATGAGGAGGAGACATGACGGCTGAAGGCTTCGAACTGGGCCTCAACTCGTTCGGGGAGGTGGCCACCGATGGCGACCGGGTCCTGAGCGACGCCGAGACCGTGCGGCTGCTCGTCGACGAGGCGCGGCTCGCGGAGTCGGTCGGGCTCGACGTGTTCAGCCTGGGTGAGCACTACCGGGAGGGCCACAACGACTCGGCCACCCCCGTGCTGCTCGCGGCGATCGCCACGGCGACGCATCGGATCCGCCTCGGCACCTCGGTCACGGTGCTCAGCACGAACGACCCGGTGCGGCTCTACCACGAGTTCTCCACCCTCGACGCGGTGTCCAACGGCAGGGCCCAGCTTGTTCTCGGGCGCGCGTCGGCGACCGAATCGTTTCCCCTGTTCGGCTACGACCTGGCGGACTACGAGCGGTTGTTCGAGGAGAAGCTCGACCTCTTCGTACGGCTCCAGCGCGACGAACCGGTCACCTGGTCCGGCACCGTGCGCAGCCCACTGACCGCGCAGCGGCTGCATCCGCGGATGCGGGCAGGCGGCATCCCGACCTGGATCGGCGTCGGCGGGAGCCCGAACTCGGTGGTCCGCGCCGCCCGCTACGGGCTTCCGCTCATGCTCGCGATCATCGGCGGACGTCCCCAGCGGTTCGCCGGCCACGTCGACCTCTACCTCCGGGCGCTCAAACAGGCCGGGCATACTGTGCGGCCGATCGGGCAACACTCGCTCGGCCTCGTCGCGGACACCGACGAGGAGGCGGTGGAGACGTGGTGGCGGTACTGGCAGCCGGTCGTGGCGGCGCTCGCCGAGGAGCGCGGCTTCTACAAACCGGACCGCGCGCGCTACGAGGCCGAAATCGACCACGGAGCGCTGTTCGTCGGGTCGCCGGAGACGGTCGCGCGGAAGATCGCCACGGTGGCCCGCGATCTGCGGCTGAGCCGCTTCGACCTCAAATACGACATCATGCACCTGCCCCGCGAGGCACGCGCGCGCACCATCGAGCTGCTGGGCAGCGAGGTCGCGCCGCGGGTCCGGGAGCTGCTGGCGAAGGAGCCCACCAATGTCTGACCTCGAGTTCGGCCTCGACACCTTCGGCGACGTACCGCAGGACGACTCAGGCAAGCCGATCTCCTACGCGGCGGCCATCCGGCAGGTCGTCGACGAGGCGGTGCTGGCCGACCAGCTCGGCGTGGACGTCATCGCCCTCGGCGAGCACCACCGGCCCGAATATTCGGTCTCGACGCCGGAGACCGTGCTGGCCGGTATCGCCACCCGCACCTCGCGGATCCGGCTCGCCTCCGGAGTGACCGTGCTGAGTTCGGACGACCCGGTCCGGGTGTTCCAGCGCTTCGCGACGGTCGACGCGCTGTCGCACGGCCGGGCCGAGGTCATCCTCGGCCGTGGCTCGTTCACCGAGTCCTTCCCCCTGTTCGGTTACGACCTGCGCGACTACGACGTGCTGTTCGAGGAGAAGATCGAACTGTTCGCCAAGCTGCTGGACGAGCAGCCGGTCACCTGGAGCGGCACGATGCGGGCTCCGCTGGAGAACGCGGACGTCTTCCCGAAGACGGAGTCGGGGCGCCTCACCACCTGGGTTGGCGTCGGCGGGTCGCCGCAGTCGGTCGTGCGTACCGCCCGGTACGGCCTCCCGCTCATGCTCGCGATCATCGGCGGGGCTCCCGACCGCTTCGCGCCCTACATCGACCTCTACCGGCGGGCCGCCGAGCAGCTCGGCACGACCGCGCACCCGGTCGGGATGCACTCCCCCGGCTTCATCGCCGACACCGACGAGGAGGCGAAGGAGCTGTACTGGCCGCACTACCGGGTCATGCGGGACCGGATCGGCAGGCTGCGGGGCTGGCCGCCGATCCGTCGCCAGGAGTTCGACGCCGAGGTGGAGCACGGTTCCCTCTACATCGGCTCACCGGAGACCGTGGCCCGCCGCATCGCTGGGGCGATCCGCAGCGTCGGTGTCGGCCGCTTCGACCTCATCTACACGGCGGGAGCGCAGCCGGTCAGTGCCCGGATGCGCGCCGTGGAGCTGTACGGCAGCAAGGTGATCCCCCTGGTCCGCGACATCCTGGCCAGCTGACCCGTTCCACCGCCCGCATCGGCCCCCGGAAGGAAGACATGAACGGCAACGGCCGGAACATTGCACAGACCCTCGCCGTCCTCGGCGCCGGCAAGGTGGGCACCGTGCTCGCCCGGCTCGCCCTCGCCGCCGGCTACCGGGTGCTCGTCGCCGGCTCCGGCGACCGGGAGAAGATCGCCCTCACCGTCGAGGTGCTCACGCCCGGAGCGGTCGCCACCACCGCGGCCGACGCCGCGGCCGGCGCTGACATCGTGATCCTCGCCCTTCCGCTGGGCAAGTACCGCAGCGTCCCCGCCGAGGCACTGCGCGGCAAGCTCGTCGTCGACGCCATGAACTACTGGTGGGAGATCGACGGCATCCGCGACGACCTCACCAACCCGCGCACCTCGTCGAGCGAGACCGTCCAGGAGTTCCTGTCCGGCTCCCGGGTCGTCAAGGCCTTCAACCACATGGGTTACCACGATCTTGAGGACGAGGCGCGGCCCGCCGAAGCAGCCGGCCGCAAGGCCATCGCGATTGCTGGCGACGACTCCGCCGATCTCGCGGTGGTCGCGTCCCTTGTCGACGCGCTCGGCTTCGATCCGGTCGTCGCCGGTCCCCTCGCCGAGGGCGTACGGCTCGAACCGGGCAGCGAGTTGTTCGGCGCCAACGTCACTGCCGACGAGGTGCGGGCCATGCTCGACCGCTTTCCCGGATCCGAACGTGGACGGACCATTGCCGCTGCGCGATCCGCGCCGTCGCCGGATGCGGCGTAGCCGATCAGCGGCCGGCGCGTACGGCTTCCCGCGCCGCCCGGGCAAGTTGCTCGTCGTGCGGCCGGCGCAGCTCACGCGCGAGTTCGATGGTCCGGTCGAGCAGCGCCAGCGCCTCGTCACGGCGACCCGCCACACGGCACGTCTCGGCGTAGGTGTGCAGGAAGTCGATCTCCATCTGCACCTCGGCGAGCGGTTCCAGCAGCTCGAAGGCGCGCCGGTGATGTTCGAGAGCCTTCTCGGGTGAGCCCATGACCCGCAGCGCCACGCCGAGATAGTTGTGGCACCACGCCTGGTTGTGTTGGAGGTTGTTTTGCTCGGAGAGCCGCAACGCGTCGTGCAGCGCCCGCAGTGACTCTGCCGGGTCGCTCGACGCCAGTGCGACGCCGAGGGTGACCAGCCCGGTGATCTGGGCGGGCCCGTCGGCCAGGGCGACGGATGCCCGGGCGAGTTCGACGGCTTCGCCGTGCCGCCCGAGGTGCAGTGTCACCCAGCCGTCGAAGGCCAGCGCCTGGGACTGCCCGGCGCGGCGCCCGATCTTCTCGAACAGCTCGCGCGCCCGCCGGAAGTGCGGTTGCGCCCCTTCGAAATCGCCGAGATCCCGGCGGACCAGGCCGATGCGCAGCGCCAGACCGGCTGCCAGGTCGTCGTCGTCGGGCCCGGACCGCTCCGCCAGCTCGTAGGCGGAGACCGCCTCGGTGAGACGTCCGGCGGCGGCACGGGCGTAGCCGAGGTCCGCCAGCAGCGAAGCGCGCTGCTGGTCGCGGCCCAGACGTGCCGCTGCCTCGGCGGCAGCTTCCAGCAGGCGTGCCTGGTCGTCGGTGCCGCGGTGCCGGAAGAACCAGACCCGCATGGCCTGCGGCAGTTCGGCAACCACCTCGTCCATGCCGAGGCGCACGGCGGCGTCGAAGCAGGCGATCAGGTTGACGTACTCGAGGTCGAACCAGGCCATGGCCTTCGCCGGATCGCCCGGCGCGGGTTCGCTGCGGTACGGCGAGGGCAGCGTCCGATCGTGGGCGACCGCCTGCGCCAGATAGTGCGTCAGGACCCGGCGCAGGGCTGCTTCGGCCTGCGGCTCCTCGTCGGCGGCGAGGTCCGCCGCGTACTGCCGGATCAGGTCGTGCGTCCGGTACCGTCCGGGCGAGATTTCCTGGATCAGGTGGGCGTCGACCAGCTCCTCCAGAACCACGTCGAGCCGGTCGGGCGGCAGGTCGACGAGCGCGCCCGCCACCGCCGCGTCGAAGTCGGCGCCCGGCAGCAGGCCCAGTAGCCGGAACACGCGCCGCTGGACCGCGTCGAGCTGCTGGAGCGACATGCCGAACACGGCATCGAAACGGCTGGCCGTATCGCGCAGTCGCTCGGCCAGCACCGCTACCGTCCAGCCTGGACGGTGACGGAGCCGTGCGCCCGCCATCCGTAGTGCCAGCGGAAGCCCGCCGCACTGCCGCAGCACCTGGCCGACCGCCTCCTCCTCGGGCAGTGCGAGGCCGGCCGCCCGGCCGAACAGGGTCGCCGCGTCGCCGTCGGCCAGTGGCTCCAGGGACACCGGCGGCACCCCGTCCAGAGTTACCAGCCGGTGCCGGCTGGTAACCAGGACCGTCGACTTGCCCGCGCCGGGCAGCAGTGGGCGCACCTGGTCCGCGTCGACCGCGTTGTCGAGCACGACGAGCGCCCGCCGGCGGGACAACTCCGACCGCCAGAGCGCCGCCCGTTCGGCGGCGCCGGCCGGAGGGTGCGTGACGTCCAACGCGCTCAGCAGCCGGCCCAGCGCGATCTGCGGATCCAGCGGCTCCTGGCCCGGGGTGAAGCCGTGCAGGTCGAGGTAGAGCCCGCCGTCCGGATACGAAGGGGCGAGCCGATGGGCCACGTGCACGGCCAGGCTGGTCTTGCCCACGCCCGCCATGCCGTCGATGGCAACCGCGCCAGCGGTACGCAGCAGCTCTTCGACCAGCCCGGACTCCGCCTCCCGGCCGGTGAAGTCGAACAGGTCGGCCGGCAGGTCGTTGCGGCGTGGGACGGGTGCGGGGCCGGCCTGAGCCGCCTCGGCCCACACCGCACGCAGTGGCCGGGGGTCACGCCCCACGGCCCGGCACAGCGTCACGACGGCGTCCCACGGCGGCACCAGCCGACCGGTCAGGTACCGGGACAGCGAGGAGCTGCTCAGACCGGACTCGCGGGCGAGGGCGCGCAGGCTGAGCCCGCTCAGCTCCTTGATCCGGGCCAGCTGAGCCACCAGTCGCTCCTGGGGGCTGGACACCTGCAACACCGTACCGTCCCGGCCCGCGCAAGCGGATCGGCGCTGCGTTTGCGCTGCTGGACAGGGGTCTCCGTGTCCCACGGTGTCCCACGGACCGCGCATGCCCCGGCACGCCGATGGTCGGATGACTCCCGTCAGAGACACCGACGACGAGGACGAAGGAGAAGCCATGTCGACCGAGCGCATGCCGAACCCGGCGGTTCTGCTCCCCGACGCGATGGAGGCCCTGATGGCCGTCAACCGGGCCGTCGCGGGCGGCGGGCTGGACGGCAGGCTGCTGGCGCTGAGCCACCTGCGGGCCAGCCAGATCAACGGCTGCGGCCCGTGTGTGGCCGGGGGCGCCCACCAGGCCCGCCAGCATGGTGCGACCGCGGACCAGGTGCACGCCGTCGCCGCGTGGCGGGAGACGCCCTGGTTCAGCGACGAGGAGCGGGTCGCGCTGGCGCTGACCGAGGCCGTGACCCGGCTCGCCGACCGACCGGACCCGGTGCCGGACCAGCTCTGGGACCTGGCCGCCAAGCACTTCGACCAGAAGGAGCTGGCCGCACTGCTGCTCAACATCGCGATGACCAACGCCTTCAACCGGCTCAACGCGCCCACCTGCCAGCAGGCGGGCACATGGTGACCTGTTCCTGATCGAACCGGCAGTACCGCACCGACCCGTACCACCCGAAGCCACACTCACCGATGGAGTTGTCATGTCGACCACCACGAAGACCACCACCGCCGACCGCGAGCAGCACGGCGGTTTCACCGACGAGGAGCGCGGCGCGATGAAGGAGCGCGCCAACGAGCTGAAGACGGGCGCCCGGCGGGGTGCCAAGGCCGACCCGGAGAAAGACGTACTCGCGAAGATCGCCGAGATGTCGGAGTCGGACCGCGTGATCGCCGAGCGGCTGCACGCCGTGATCAAGGCCAACGCGCCGGTCCTCACGTCGAAGCTCTGGTACGGGATGCCCGCGTACGCCCGCGACGGCAAGGTGGTCTGCTTCTTCCAGAGCGCGGCGAAGTTCAAGACGCGGTACGCGACGCTCGGCTTCAGTGACCAGGCGAACCTCGACGAGGGCAGCATGTGGTCGTGCTACTTCGCGCTGACCGAGCTGACGGCCGACGACGAGGCGAGGATCGGCGCCCTCGTGAGGCAGGCGGTGAGCTGAGGACAGGGTGCTTCTCGGCGGGAGGTCGGAGGTGCTCACGCCGACCTCCCGCCGAGGCGTTTCACTCCTTCGTGGCGTCTCTGAGTGCGTCGATCAGTGCGCCCAGTGCGGGCTGCGTCAGCGAGGCCTCCCGGACCGCGGCGTAGATCGTCCTGATCGGCTCCGGGCGACGGACCCGGCGGATGGTGACGCCACGATGGCGGGTGCCCAGCCCCAGTCGGGGGATGAGGCTGATGCCGAGGCCGGCCGCGACGAAGCCCTGAGCCGTGGCGTAGTCCTCCGACGTCGCCACGATGTTCGGGCTGAAGCCCGCCGCGGCGCAGGCGTCGATGATGGGCTCCAGGCAGGGACCGGGGGGTTCGCTGCCGACCCAGGGCTCGCCCGCGAGGTCGGCCAGGTCGATCACCCGTTGCGCAGCGAGCGGGTGCCCGGTGGGCAGCACGGCCTGGTACGCGTCGTCGAGCAGATGCACCACGCGGATGCCCTGGTGGCTGTCGTCGCTCGGTCGGCGTACCACGATGGCCAGGTCGGCACTGCCCTGCTCGACGTTCGGCAGCGGATCATCGGGATCGGTCACCTTTGCATCGATCGTCACGCCGGGGTGCTCACGCCGGAGTCTGGCGAGGGCGGGCGCCAGCAGGCTCGGGCCGATCGACGCGAAGTAGCGGATCGTCAGCCGGCCGGTACGGCCGGCGCGCAGGTCGGCCAGCGCGGTCTCGGCCTCGGCGACGTGCTGGCTGATGATGGCGGCGTGCCTGGTGAGCAGTCTGCCCGCCGCCGTGGGTTGCACACCTCGGCCGATTCGTTCGAGCAGTGCGATGCCGGCCTCCTTTTCCAGCGCCGCCACCTGCTGGCTGACGGCGGAGGGGGTGTAGCCGAGGTGCGCCGCCGCCGCAGTCACCGACCCGCTGGTGACCACCGCCCGCAGCACCTGCATGCGTCGCACATCAATCATGTAGCAGAGCTTAACGCTCATACAGAACTCTTTGCTTTTCCTTTCGAGTCGGGCACGGCACTGTTCGTGGGGACGAATCGAGGAGGTCCGGGTGAACGGTGCTGTGGGCAGGACGTGGGCGTGGATGCGGGTGGGGGTGCTCGCCCTGTTGTGGGGCTCCACCTTCCTCTGGATCGAGCTGGCCCTGGACGCCCTGACTCCGGTCCAGGTCACCCTCAGTCGTTGCGTACTCGGATCGGCCGCTCTGCTGGTGGTGTGCCTCGGCTCGGGTCGACGGCTTCCTCGGAGTGGGGCGGTCTGGGTTCACATCGTCGTGGCGGCCTTCTTCTGCAACGCCCTGCCGTTCGCCATGTTCAGCATCGGCCAGCAGACCATCGACTCCGGGGTCGCCGGGGTACTGAACGCGACGACCCCGCTGTGGTCGGTGCTGATCGGCATCGTGATCGGCTCGGAGCGCGGGCTCCGGCCGCTCCGGCTGGGCGGACTCCTGCTCGGGTTCGCCGGAGTTGTGCTGATCTTCGGGCCGTGGCAGACGACCGGGCCGGTCGGGTGGGGTGCCCTTGCCATCGTCGTCGCGGCGGCTAGTTACGCCGTCGGCTTCACCTACATGGGCCGCAACCTGGTCGGCAGGGGCATCCCCACCATCTCGCTGTCCGCGGCGCAGCTCGTCGCGGCGACCGGCCTGACCGCGCTGACCCTGCCGGCCGGTGGCCTGACCTTGATCGAGATCGACCCGAAGACCCTGGTCGCCGTCGTGATCCTGGGCGTCGTCGCCACCGGGATCACCTTCCACCTCACCTACCGGATCATCTCCGCCGAGGGGGCCACCAACGCCGCGACGGTCGGCTACCTGCTGCCGGTGGTCTCGGTAGCGCTGGGGGCCATCGTGCTCGACGAGGGTCTCAGCCTTCGGATCGTCATCGGAATGGTGGTCGTGCTCGTCGGGGTCGGCCTGGTTCGCCGCGGAAAGCCAACGCCGCCGACGCCGGCCCCCGGAAGAGGCCCCGGCGGCGCTGGCCGCGCCGAGAACCTGACCGTCGCCTTCCGCAGAGAACAGGACGTACGACAGTGACCGCACTATCGACAAGCACGATCCCCCTGGCGCTGCTGCCCGCGGACTGCGTCGTGATCGGCACCGCCAAGGGCCCCCGGGGCCCGGTGCTGGCGCCCGGCGCGGCGGCGGTGGCCAAGGCGTTCGACGGCACACTGGACGAGCTCTTCAACGCCCTGGGTGCAACCGGTGCCGAGGGCGAAGCGGTCAGGCTCCCCGCACCCGCCGGCATCCAGGCTGGGCTGGTCCTCGCGGTCGGCCTCGGCGACGCCGCCAACAACAACGAGGAGTACGACGTCGAGGCTCTGCGCCGAGCCGCAGGGGTGGCCGCCCGGGCGTTGGCTGGCGCCGGAACGATCGCGCTGGCGCTGCCGACCGGCACCGCCGAGGCCGTGGAGGCGGTGGCACTGGGTGGCCTACTCGGCACCTACGCCTTCACCGCCTACCGCACCACCGACCACGCCGCGCCCCCGGTCCGCGAGCTGACGATCTGCGTGAACCGCGACGACCGGACGGACGCCGAGGGCGCCGTGCGACGCGCCGCCGTGCTCGGCCAGGAGGTCAACCGAGCCCGGTGACCGCCGACGCCGTCGCCTGGCGATCCCATGACCGTTGAGGATCCGGACGTGCGGGCCCGGCAGAATTCAGTGAAAGTGACTCAAGTCACTCGGAGTGAACTTTCACCCGCCGGTCACGTCCGGAACACCTGGATACCTCTCGAGTTCATCCAGGGAGAATGATGCGTTCAGTTCGCAAGTTATCGGCGCTGGCACTGCTGGTGCTGGGCGTCTCGGCGGTGGCCCCGGGTGGTGTGCCGGCATCGGCGCAGCCCCGGGCCGCGAAGCCGGCGGCCACACCCCCGGTCGCGTCCAAGCCCCGGACGGTCACTCTGCTCACCGGCGACACCGTCCATCTCAGCACCGTGGACGGCCAGACGGCGGTCGACGTCGTTCCGGGCAAGGGACGGGAACGGATCCCATTTATCACCCACAGCGCCGGCGAGGACGTGCGGGTCATCCCCGCCGACGCCGTCGGCCTGCTCAACCGGGGCAAGCTCGACGAGCGGCTCTTCGACATCTCGACGCTGGTCCGCTTCGGCTACGACGACACCCGGGCAACCCTGCCGCTCATCGTCCAGCACGGCAGCGCCACCCCCGCCGGCCTCTCCGGCGCCCGGACCACCCGGGAGCTTCCCGGGGCGAGCGCCGTCGCGGAGAGCCGCGCGGACGCGGTGGCCTTCTGGAACAACCTCACCTCGGCCGCGAGTGGCACCAACCGGCAACTGCGGCCCGGGTTCGACAAGATCTGGCTCGACGGGCTGCGCCAGCCCACCCTGGACGTCAGCGTCCCGTTGACCGGCGCGCCGGAGGCCTGGAAAGCCGGCTGGACGGGCACCGGGGTGAAGGTCGGCGTGATCGACACCGGCGTCGACCAGACCCACCCCGACCTGGCTGACCGGGTCGTCGCCGCGGAGAACTTCACCGCCGACCCGGACACCCTCGACCGCATTGGCCACGGCACCCACGTCGCCTCGACCATCGCCGGCACCGCCGCCGCCTCCGAAGGCCGGTACAAGGGCATGGCGCCCGGCGCGAGCCTCTACAGCGCCAAGGTCTGCGTCGAAGAGGGCTGCCCGGAGTCGGCGATCCTGGCCGGCATGACCTGGGTGGCGCAGCAGGGCGTCAAGGTCGCCAACATGAGCCTCGGCGGCCCGGACAGCCCGGAGACCGACCCGATCGAGGCAGCCCTGGCCGACCTCACCCACCGCTACGGCGTGCTCTTCGTCGTCGCCGCGGGCAACAGCGGCGAGGCCGGCGAGTCCACGGTGAACTCGCCCGGCAGCGTGGCCGAGGCACTGACCGTGGGCGCCGTGACCAAGACGGGCTACCTGGCCTCGTTCTCGAGCCGCGGTCCGCGCGCGGCCGACGCCGGTATCAAGCCGGACGTCACCGCGCCAGGCGTCGGCATCGTCGCCGCCCGCAGTTCGACCTCCGGCATGCAGCCGGTTGACGAGAACCCGCAGTACACCAGCCTCAACGGCACTTCAATGGCGACTCCGCACGTGGCCGGCGCGGGGGCGATCCTGGCTCAGCAGCACCCGGACTGGGGGCCTGAGCGGATCAAGTCCACGCTGATGGCGGCCGCGCAGCCGAACGCCGCCGTCGGCGTCTACGAGCAGGGCGCCGGCTTCCTCAACGTCGGCCGGGCCATCCAGCAGACCGTCACGGCGAGCCCGGTCAGCGTCGCGTTTGAGCGGACCACCACTGCGCAGCAGAACACGATCACGTACGCGAACAGCGGCTCCTCCGCCCTCACCCTGGCTGTTCGTTTCGACGCCAAGGACGCCGACGGCGGCCCGGCGCCGGCCGGCCTGTTCAGCCTCAGCGCCTCCTCGGTGACGGTCCCGGCCGGCGGCACGGCCACAGTGACCGTCAACGTGCAGGCCGGCACCGACCTGCCCGACCGCTACTTCGGCGGTGAGGTGACCGCCACCGGCGGCAGTGCGCAGGTGCAGACGCCGGTCGCGCTCGACATCACCCGCCACCAGCTGGCCCTCAAGCTCATCGGGCCAGACGGCGGTGCGCCCACGCCCGATCAGGGCTGGGTGACCGCCCTGACCGACCTGGACCAGAAGTCCATTCTGGTGTTCGACAACCCCGCGGTCACCACGTACCGGATCCGCCCGGGCCGCTACCTCGTCCAGACCTACATGTTGACCGGTGACCCGTACCTCCCGTACATCAGGTCGCTGGTGCGCCCGGTCCTCGACCTGACCAGGGACCAGGCACTCACCGTGGACACCCGCCTGGCCAAGCCGATCACGGTGTCGGTGCCGAATCCGAAGGCCACCGCCGTCCACCAGGAGTCCGGCTGGACGATCCGGACGGAGGAGCCGCAGATCTACGGCAGCAATGACGCGTACGGCCTGCTGATGAACCTCCCCTTCGACCACCTGCGGACCGCGCAGATCGGGGCCGGCAAGACGCCCGGTTTCGTCTCCTATGTCAACGGGATGTGGGGCCAACTGGATCAGGACGGCGCCACCCACAACAGCCCTTACGTCTACCGGGCCTACTTCTACGAGCCGGAGAAGATGATGACCGGGCTGACCCGCAAGCTGCGCGCGGGCGACTTCGCCACGGTCCGCTCCCGGATCAGCGCGGACGTGGCCGACGTACCGGTCTGGCGGCTCGCGGTCGCGCACGCGCCCGGCAACTCGCCGCTCTTCCGGGGAGGCGACGGGCAGGTCCCGCGGGGCTTCACCTACGACGTGCCGAACACCATCACCGAGTACTACAACCACGACAAGCAGGCGGTGTGGCAGTCGATCTCGGGCCAGTCGGGCTACACGCGCTACCAGTCGGCGTGGACCAGCTTCCGGCCTGGGCGCACGTACACGGTCAAGTGGGCCAACGGGGTGGTCGGGCCGGTCTTCCCGGAGCCGGATTTCGCCCAACAGTTCGCCACCCGCTACTGGGGCGACACCATGGAAGGACCGGGGCCACTGCACGGTGACGGCGCCGGGCACATGGGTTTCCGGCACGTCGTCGGTGGCAGCGCACAGCTGAACCTCTATCGCAACGGGGTCAAGATCGCCGAAACGATCAACAAGGTGCCCGAGGCATGGCAGGTGCCTGCGGCGGCGGGTGACTACCGGCTGACCGCGACGTTCCACAGCGACCCGGCGTTCACCCTGTCGACCCTGGTCGACGCGGAGTGGACCTTCAAGTCCGCCCACGTGGCCGACGGCGATCTGGTGAAGCTGCCGATGACGGCGATCCGGTACACCCCGGAGCTGGACATCGAGAACCGGGCACCGGCCGGTCGGCTCTTCGCGATCCCGGTCTCGCTCGACCGTC
The DNA here is from genome assembly GCF_053599835.1 of Micromonospora sp. NPDC005163. Taxonomy (NCBI): domain Bacteria; kingdom Bacillati; phylum Actinomycetota; class Actinomycetes; order Micromonosporales; family Micromonosporaceae; genus Micromonospora; species Micromonospora sp. NPDC005163. The sequence goes on along the minus strand of NZ_JBSFYP010000024.1, from coordinate 10,273 downwards.
AGGTCGGGGCGGCGAAGGGCCGGACCAGGACCCTGACCGTCGAGGCGTCCTTCGACGACGGCAAGACCTGGCGGCAGCTGCCCGTGCAGCGGTCGGGCGAGAAGGCGGTCGCCTGGGTGCGCAACCCGACTGGCACCGGTTTCGTCTCGCTGCGCTCCGCCGCGACGGACACCGGCGGCAACACGGTCAAGCAGACCGTGATCCGCGCCTACCGGTACTGAAGGTGGGACCCGGACGCGGTGCCCACCGGCGCCGCGTCCGGGTCACCGGTGCCAGAGCAGCCGGTCGCGGATCCGCCGGGCCAACGGCGAGTCCGTCCCGTCGAGCTCGGCGAGGGCCTCGCTCCACGCCTGCCCGGCCAGGGCCGGGTCGCCGTTGGCGGAGTGGAAGTCGCCGATGGCGACCAGCACCTCTGCGGTGTGGTGGGGGGCCCGGGCGCCGCGGAAGGTGGCGATCGCCTGCTGCCAGGTCGCCATCGCGTGTGGCAGGTCGTCGATCATCGAGTACGTGTGCGCCAGCCAGGCCTGGGTGGTGCCCACCCCGTGCAGATCGCCGAGGGCCTCGAACTGCCGCCGCGCCTCGACGAACATGCCCAGCGCCTCGGCGTGCCGGCCGAGCCAGCCCTGTGCCCGCGCGATGACCAGCAGGGCGTTGGTGGCGCCCCGCACGTTGCCCTCGGTGTGAAAGAGCGCCCGCGCGGCCTCGGCATGGCGGATCGCCTCGTCGTAGCGCCTCTGGTCCAGCCGGATCTCGGCGATGTTGTTCTCCACGTGGCCCTGCTCGGTCCGCCGGCCGAGCCGGTCGAAGAGCATCCGGGCGTGCTGAAGGTGCGACAGCCCATGGTCCAGGTCGGCCAGGAAGTAGCAGGCGCCAGCGAGGCTGCGGTGTAGCAGGGCCTGAGCGGCGGGGTCGTCCCCAGCCGTCGCGAGGCCCGCGCCGACCACTTCCGCCCACTGCTTGAACTGCGCGGTGTCCTGGAAGAAGTTCTGCATGGCCAACGCGATCCGCCAGGTCCCGGGAGGCCGGCCGCGCTCCCTGGCCCGCGCGACGATGTCGGTCAGCACCCGCTGCTCGGCGGCGAACCAGGCCATCGCGTCCGCGCGGTCGGTGAACCCACGCCCGGTGGCCCCGCGCTCGGACGGCTCCGGCTGCGGCAGCGGCACCTGCGGCAGCAGAGGCAGATGCGCCGCGTACGCGCTGAGCTGGTAGTAGTCGTGGACCCGGTCGATGGCGGCGTCCCGCTCGGCCGCGTCGTCGTGCTCCTCCCCGAGCTCCACGGCGTAGGCGCGCAGCAGATCATGCATTCGCCACCGACCGTCGGCGGCCTGGACCAGCAGCTGCGCCCCCAGCTCGGCGAGCAGGCCGCGGGCGGCGCGCACGGACAGGCCGCCCAGGGCGGCGGCCGCTTCCGTGCTCAGTCCCCCGGCGGGGTGCAACGGCAGCAGCCGGAAGAGCCGGCCCGCCTCGGGAGTCAGTGCCCGGTAGGACCAGGAGAAGATCGACTCCAGATCGGCGTGCCCGTCCCCGAAGCCGGTCAGCCGGCCGTCAGCCTCGGCCAGCTCACCGGCGACCGCGGGCAGGCTGAGCCCCGGCCGGCCGACGCTGCGGGTGGCGACGAGCGCCAGGGCCAGCGGCAGGCGTCCGCACCGCGCGATGATCTCGTTGACGGCGTCCGGGTCGGCGGCGGCCGCGTCGCCGAGCCGGCGGGTGAGCAGCTCGCGGGCCTCGGCATCGGTCAGCAGGTCGAGGTGCAGCGGGTGGGCGCCCGCCGGGCCGACGACACCGGTGATCCGGCGGCGGCTGGTGGCGATGACGAGGCTGCCGCCGGCGCCGGGAAGCAGGTGCCGGATCTGGTCCCAGTCGCGGCAGTTGTCGAGCAGGATCAGCATCCGGCGCTCGGCCAGGATGCTGCGGTACAGGCCCGCCTGGGCGTGCAGTTCGGCCGGTATGGCGGTCGGCGCGACCCCGAGGGACCACAGGAAGCCACGCAACGCCTCCGCCGGTGTCATCACCGAATCGCCGGCGTCGAAACCACGCAGGTCCGCGTGCAACTGCCCATCGGGGTAGCGGGCGGCCAGCTGATGGGCCAGGTGCACGGCGAGGGTCGTCTTCCCGACCCCGGGCATTCCGTCGATGACCAGCGCCGTCGTCCGCCCGTGTCCGACCAGCAACTCCTTCGCGGCGGCCACGACGCCGCGACGACCAGTGAAGTAGGGATGGTCGGCCGGCAACTGCGCCGGCGGCTCGGCCCGGGTCGACCGCGACAATTCCAGCTCGGCTGGCGGCCATGATTCGGCCTCCGCGCCGCCAGCCGGCGCTGCGGGCCGGATGAAGGCCGGTCTGACGCCGCGCCGCGACCTGGAGCCGTCGGCCGGCGCGTCGTGGTCGAACAGGCTGTCCCGGGCTTCGCGCAGGTCGCTGCCCGGCTGGATGCCGAGCTCGTCGGCGAGCCGGTGCTCGATGTTGGCGTACGCCGCGAGAGCCTCGGCCCGCCGGCCGTCCGCGGCGAGCGCGAGCAGCAGGCGCGCCTGCAGCGCCTCGTCCAGCGGCTCGTCTTCGGCGGCGAGCCGGATCGCGGGCAGCACCGTGTGGACGCATCCGGCCCGCAGAGCGACGTCGGTCGCCGCCCGGACCGCCGCGAACCGCTCGCCGTCGACCGCGACGAACTCCGGATGGGCCCGGCCGTCGGCCTGCAGGCCCGAGGCGCACCGATCGCGCCACAGCGCCAGTGCCTCCCGGTAGAGCTCGACGGCCGGCTCTCCGGAGCTGGCATCGGCCTGGGCGACCAGGCGCCGGAAACGCAGCAGGTCGAGCGACTCCCCGTCGATCCGTAGCCGGTATTCGGCGCCGTCACGGATCAGCACCGAGCCCGCTGCCCGGGTCGGCAGGCCCGGCTCGAAGCACCGCCGGAGCATCCCGACGTGCCGGTGCAGCACATTGACCGCGCTGGGTGGCGGGTCGGATTCCCAGAGCAGGTCGACGAGCTCGGCAACGCTGACCGCCCCGCTGGCGCGGGCGAGCAGCAACGCCAGGATCAGCCGCTGCTGTCGGGTGCCCAGGTCAATTTCGGACTGGCCACGCCAGGCCCGCACCGGGCCGAGAACGGCGAAGGAGAGCGGGCTGGTCATGGTGATGCGATCCGTAGGGGGCTGGTTGCCACGATCGCCAGAGCATGGCAGGGCTCGCCCCGCGAGATGGGCACGTGTTGCGGCAGTGTGAGCTTCCGCTCAGCGGTCGGCTCGCCCGTCGGTGGAATCGCCCCTGCTCAGGCCGCATCCAGACCGGTGCGCAGGGCCCGCAGCGCGTAGTGGGTCCGTGATTTCACCGTGCCGATCGGCACTCCCAACCGGCCCGCGACCTCCTCCGGTGACCGCCCGACGAGGTACACCTCGGAGAGCAGACTGCGCTGCGCCGGGCTCAGCCGGCGGAGCGCGCGCCGGATGGCGTACGACGCGAGCGCAGTGCCGGTCGTGTCGTCGCGAGCGGGAATCCAGGTCATGTCGACGAGATGGACCTCGGCAGGGCGGCCCGTGCGCAGCCGGACGCCGTCGATGACGAGCCGCCGTGCGACGGTGACGAGCCACCGCCGAGCGGCGGCAGGTTCGGCCGGCACCGAGTCGAGGTGCCGCCAGGCCCGCAGCATGGTGTCCTGGAGCAGATCCTCGGCGGTTTGCCGCTGGTTGCGGGTCAGCACGAGCAGGAGACGCAGTACGGCGCGGGCGTGGTCGGCGTGCAGCGCGGTCATGCGCTCGGCCCGGCCGGCCGGTGATTCGTCGGATGCCCGGAGCACGGTCCACCCCCAGAGGCAGAAGCAACGGCGAGTGCGGCACGAGCCTAGGGACGAGCGATGCGAATGGACTGACGTGGAAGTGTGAATCGAGTGCCGTCGCCGATCGCAGTCGGTCACGGACGCGACGTGACCGCCGCGAGCAGGCCGGCCAGCCGCTGCCCGGTGGGCGTCTGCGCGTACGGGATCAGGGCCCGTGCCTCCTGCCATGCCCGCACCGCGGTGTCCTGTTCGCCGGCGGCGGCGAGGGCGTCGCCGAGCAGCGCCAACACCTCCGCGGCCGGCGCCGGCGCCGAGGCCTCCTGGTAGGCGACGGCCGCCTCGCGCCAGCAACCGGCCGCCGTGTCGAGCTCCTGACGAGCGAAATGGGCCCGGCCGAGCACCTCCCACGCCTCGGCGACGCCCAGCCTGTACTGCGCTCCGCGCGACAGCGCCATCGCCTGCTCGGCGCAGCGCACGGCCTCTTCCGCCCGGCGCAGCTCGGCGTTGCTCGCCGCCATGATCACCAGGACGTCCGCGAGCAGCCTGTCGTCTCCAACCGCGCGGGCCGGCCCCAGCGCCGCGGATAGCGTCCGGACGACCTCCTCGTGTCGCCCCTGGGCGCCCAGGATCATCGCCCGGTTGATCCTTGCCCGGGTCAGCTCTCCGGGCAGGCCGAGCCGGGCGAGCAGCTCGACAGCCCGGTCGAGATGCCCGATCGCGGTGTCGTGCTCGTGTCGGAAATAGGCCGCCCCGGCCAGGCTGCGGTGCATCCGGGCCTGCCCGACCAGGTCGCCGCCGGCCCGGGCGGCGTCGAGGGCCACCTCGCCGGTCGTCGTCCAGTCGACCCACCGGCCGCTGCGGTCGAAGAAGTGCTGCATACCCAGAGCGAGCTGCCAGGCCTCAGTGTGCCGGCCCTGCCGGGCGGCCCGATCGACCAGCGCGATCAGTACCTGCCGCTCGGCGGCGAACCAACGCATGGCGTCGTCGTCACCGGCGAAGCGCAGCGGTGTCTCGCCCACCCCCGGCTCGATCATCGGGTGATACTCGGAGGTCAGCAGCCGCTGGTCCGCCTGATAGCTGGTGGCCCGGTAGAACTGCACGCAGCGCAGCTCCGCGGCGGCGCGCTCGGCTGGGCTGTCGTGCTCCTCGCCGAGCTCCGTGGCGTAGGCCAGCAGCAGGTCGTGGGTGCGGTAGCGGCCCGACCGGTCCTCGCTGATCAGGTGCGCGCGGCTCAGCTCACCGATCAACGCCCGACCGGTCCGCAGCGAGACGCCGGCCAGGCCCGCCGCCGCGGCGATCGAGATGTCGGGGCCGGGGTGGATCGGCATCAGCCGGAATAGCCGGGCGGCCGGGGCGGAGAGCGCCTGGTAGGACCAGGAGAAGACGGCACGCAGCCCGGTCTGCGGGTCGTCGCCGTCGAAGCCGTCCAGGCTCCCGGGCGACTGGGCCAGCTCGGCGGCGATCTGCCCCGGTGGTGTCCGCGGCAGGCTCGCGGCGCGGGCGGCCACCACGGCCAGCGCGAGCGGCAGCCGCCCGCAGCTGGCGATGATGGCGTCGATCGCGGCCCGGTCCGCCGCGACGGGGCCGACGCCGAGCGGCCGCAGGAGCGCCGCGCGTGCCTCGTCGACACTCGGCAGGCCGACCGGCAGCGGGTGGGCGCCAGCCGTGGTCAGCAGGGTGCTGAGCCGGCTGCGACTGGTGACGATCACCAGACAGCCGGGGGTGCCCGGCAGCAGGTGCCGGATCTGCTCGACGTCCCGGCAGTTGTCGAGCAGGATCAGCAGGCGTCGGCCGGCAAGGCTGCTGCGGTACATGCCGGCTTGGGCGTGCAGCTCAGCGGGGATGCCCTCCTGAGGCACCCCGAGCGAGCCGAGGAAGCCACGCAGCGCCTCGGCCGGACTCATCGCCGGCTCCCGTCCGTCGTATCCGCGCAGGTCGACATACAGCTGCCCGTCCGGGTAGCCGACGACGAACTCGTGGGCGAGGTGGACGGCGAGGGCGGTCTTGCCGATCCCGGGCATGCCGTCGATCGCGAGGACCGCCGGCCCGTCCGGGCGCGAGATCACCGCGCGGGCCTCGGCGAGGAGGTCGTCCCGGCCGACGAAGAAGGCCAGGTCCGGGGGCAGCTGCGCAGGCCGGGGCAGTGGCGGGGGTAAATCGGCACGTGCCGGCCGGGTGCGCTGGTGCAGCAGCCGGTCGTACGCCTCCCGCAGCTCCTCGCCCGGATCGATGCCCAGGTCGTCGGCGAGCCGGCGGCGAATTACCCGGTACATCTCGACGGCTTCCGCCTGGCGGCCGTCGGCGGCGAGCGCCAGCAGCAACCAGCTCTGCAACGACTCGTCGAGCGGGTGCTGCTCGGCAGCCTGCCGCAGCGGCGCGAGTACGTCGCTCATCCGGCCGCAGCGCTCGGCGGCGTCGGCGGCTTCGCGCACCGCTTGGGCGCGTTCGGCCTCCACGGCGAGGAACGTGGGATGCCGGCGGGAGGCTGGCTCCAGGCCCGCCGCGCACCGGCCGCGCCACAGCCGCAGCCCTTCGAGGGAATGCCGCAGCGCCGACTCCGGGTCGCCGTCCTGCAGGCTCCGGCCCGCCAGCCGGCTCAGCGACCGGAACTTCAGCAGGTCAAGGGACTCTTCGTCGGCGCGCAGCCGATAGCCCGACAGGTCCCGGAGGATGTGCCGGCCCGCAGAGCGGTTCGGCAGGCCGGGTTCGAGCAGGCGTCGGAGCAACCCGACGTGGCGGTGCACGACGTTCGCGGCGCTGGGCGGGGGCTCCTCGTCCCAGAGCAGGTCGACCAGTTCGGCCAGGGAGACCGGTGCACCGGCCCGGGCCAGCAGCAACGCGAGCACGAGGCGCTGCTGTCGCGCGCCCAGGTGCAGCTCGGCGCCGGCGCGGACGACCCTGATCGAGCCGAGCACCGAGAACCCGATCGTCTCGCCCGCCTCCGCTCGCACGCCGGCAACGGTAACCACCCGGACGTCGCGGTCGCGGATGGGGACGCTGTGCGCGTTTCGCGGCGACGGCTCAGCGACGCAGGGCGGTCGCACGCTCCATGTGTGACAGCTTCTCGGGGTTGCGCACGGCGTACAGCCCACTGATGAGGCCGTCGTCGATGCGCAGCGCGATGACCGTGTCGATCTCGCCGTCGAGCCGGAGAACCAGCGCGGGGTAGCCGTTGACCTGGGCCGGGTGCAGCGACGTGGCGGCGATCCTGACCTGCTTGGAGGCCATCAGCCGCGCTACCTTGCCAGCCCCGGCGATGGGCCGCAGCACGGCCTGCCTGACTCCGCCGCCGTCACCCAGGAGCACGACGTCCGGCGCGAGGATGTCGAGCAGGCCCTGCACGTCGCCGGTCTCGACCGCCCGCTGGAACGCCTCGATCGCGCCTTTGGACTCGGCCGGAGAAACCACCCCGCGGGGCCGGCGCGCGGCCACGTGTGCGCGCGCCCGGTGAGCGATCTGGCGGACCGCGGCCGGGCTCTTGTCGACGGCTTCGGCGATCTCGTCGTAGGCCAGATCGAACACCTCGCGCAGTACGAACACCGCCCGCTCGGTCGGAGCGAGCGTCTCCAGCACCAGCAGCATCGCCATCGAGACGCTCTCGGCCAGCTCGACGTCCTCGGCGACGTCGGGCGTGGTCAGCAGGGGCTCGGGGAGCCAGGAGCCGACGTAGGACTCCTTGCGGCGGCCGAGCGTACGCAGCCGGCTGAGTGACTGGCGGGTGGCGATCCGGACCAGGTATGCGCGCTGGTCCCGCACGGTGTCGAGGTCGACGTCCGCCCACCGCAGCCAGGTCTCCTGGAGGACGTCCTCGGCGTCGGCGGCGGAGCCGAGCATCTCGTAGGCGACCGTGAAGAGCAGGTTGCGGTGGGTGACGAACGCGTCGGTGGCGGGGTCCGTGCGGCGACCCTCCCTCGTGGCGGCGCCTGCAGCGTCCGGAATTGCGCTGGCCATGGGTCGCTCCTGTCGCTTCGATCCCGACTGCGTCGCCCACAAGACGCTGATCCATCACATGCTGTGACACCCAGCGTTCGTGACGGGCGTCACCCGCACCGGCTGACCGGGCCGGCTCGGCGTCATGGCTCACTCGGGCAGCTTGGCCCCTGACTGCTCGCTCGCCATGTACGACGCGTACCAGTCGGGCCAGTTCTCGTCCGCCTTGCCGGTGCGCTTCTCGTGCTCGCCATGGGCGGCGGCCGCGCGCCGGAGCGCGCTCGCCAGGTCGCTCGCGGAGCCGAACGACGTCACGCCACCCTCGACACGCCCGGGAAGCCTGGTCGTGATCTCCTGCATCAACCAGGTGTTGCCGTCCGGGTCGCGGAACGTGGCACGCGAGAAGTAGCTGCGCCGCTCGGGATCCAGCCCGTCGACCGGGCCGTCCGCGGTGGCGTGGACGATGCCGCTTACCTCGACACCGGCGGAGACCAGGGCGCTGCGGGCCGCCTCGACGTCCGACACGATCAGGTACGCCTTGGCCGAACCGGGCGCCGCCGAGGTGAGCTCCGGGCCGAACTGCACGGAGCACCCGGAGCCGTGCGGGGTGAACTGGACCACGCCCGGCGGTGTCTGGTCGAGCCGCCACCCGAGGCGCCCGTAGAACTCCTTCGCCCGGTCGACATCCGACACCGGCACGACGATCACCTCGAGCTTCAGGTCGAGGTTCTCGACGCTGGACGTCCCACTCGCGTCGCTCTGGGATTCCCTCGGGCTCATCGCGGCCTCCCTGGATGAGTGCGGCGCCAGCGCGAGCCACCGCACCGCCGGGCGACGCCGGCTCGATCACCACGCTACTGCCTGCGCCCCGCCCGGATGCCCGTTCCCAACATCAGCCGGGCGCCATCCTCGTCGCCCTGCGCACCCCGAGCAGTGCGACGAGGGCGAGGAGGATGACGGCGATGGAGTACTCGTCGGCGGTCCGAGGGACGCCGCCGGCGTAGACCACGAGGAAGCCGGCGATCACGGTGGGGAGGCCGAAGCCGATGTAGCAGACGAGGTAGAGCAGGGACAGCACGCTGGAGCGTTCGTGCGCCTCGACCAGTGGCATGATCGTCTTGAGGCTGCCCTGGAAACCGCCGCCGAAGCCGACCCCTCCGAGCGCGAGGCCGACGAAGAATCCGGGGACGGACTCGGCCATGATCGCCACCAACGTGACGACCATGCCCAGGATGAGCGCGGCGATCCCGATCAGGATCACGGTCCGCGCGGCGGTGTTCCGCAGCAACAGGACGGCGATCGACCCGAAGAGGGCGAAGACGAAGAGGACCAGACCGCCAACCACGATCGACGTGTTCATGAGGGCGCGCACCAGCGCCGGGCCGAGCGCCCCGAAGAAACCGGCCAGGGCCCAGACCGCGAACAGCACCGGAACGACGACCAGGATCGGCTCGCGTACGGAGCGGGGCAGCTTGATGTCCGGCCGCAGGCTTTGTCGCGCTCCCGCCATCCTCGTGACCGTCTCCGGCATCAGCGCGATCCCGACGGCCTGGATCAGCAGGATGACGAGTAGGACGACGTACACCAGCCGCGTCGGCGCGGGCAGGAACTGGATGAGCAGCGCCGAGAGCAGGGCGCCGCTGCCGGTCCCGATACCCGGGGCGATCGAGTTCGCGAGCGTGCCACGGGCGCGGTCGATGTCGAGCATGGCGGCACCGATGGCGCCGGTGGCGGCGCCGGCCGCGAGCCCCTGCACGAGACGGGCGGCCAGCAGCGCGGGTACGCCGTTGGCGAAGACGAAGACGACCAGCGAGACCATCTGCACCGCGATCGCGACGGCCAGGACCGGACGACGGCCGACATGATCGGACAACTTGCCGAACGTGAGCAGCGACGCCAGCACCGCGAGCGCGTAGACGGCGAACACCACGGTGGTCGTGACCGGCGAGAAGTGCCAGCGCTCCTGGTAGATCCCGTAGAGCGGCGTCGGGGCCGCCGACGCGGCCAGGAACGACACGAGAATCGACGCGAGCAGCACCAGTGAGACCCTCGGCGAGAGTCGTGCCTGCCCCGCGATACTCATGTCGGTGCTCCTCGGCGGCGCTGGAAGCGGTCAGACCTGGACGCCCCGCTGGCGGTAGGGCCGCAGCGGCGTACCCGGTGTGCTCTGCCGCATGCACGCGCCTTCATCCGCTGGCGGATGGGCGGATGGGCGACGCCGGTCCGGCGAGTCGTCGTACGGTCGGGGCATGGGTGCGCCGACCAGGTCGGGCTACGCCTTCCGGGAGGACGTGTGTTCGCCAATTCCGAGGAACTGCTGCGGTACCTCAAGAACGAGGACGTGAAGTTCGTCGACGTTCGTTTCTGTGACCTGCCCGGCGTGATGCAGCACTTCAACCTGCCGGTCGAGTCCGTCAACGACGACCTGTTCACCGACGGCCTCGCGTTCGACGGCTCATCGATCCGCGGTTTCCAGGCCATCCACGAGTCGGACATGCTCCTGCTCCCGGACGTCGCCACCGCGTTCATCGACCCGTTCCGGGCGCAGAAAACCCTCGCGTTGAACTTCTTCAT
>NZ_JBSFYP010000023.1:0-116651 GCF_053599835.1 Micromonospora sp. NPDC005163 | reverse complement strand
GGCCGGGCGGCACGGCCGCCGGACGGCCCGGGCCGGTGCGGGCGGCCAGCGCGGCGGCGGCCGGGGACGGCGGTGCGGGCGGCGGCGCGTCCAGCCCGAGAGCGCGGGCCACCGTGTCGAACCGGCCGCCCAGCGCCAGGGTGGCGGAGGTGGCGACCACGGTGCGCTCGTCGTACAGGTGGGTGGCCAGGGTGCCGGCCACCGACAGCGGCGCGACCACCAGCGCCCGCCGGCTGCCGCTGTCGTTCTTCTCCACCCAGGCCACGTCGTGATCGGCCTCCTCCAGCAGCCGCTGCGCGGTCGTGGAGAGCTCGTCCAGCACCGCCTTGGCCTGCTGCTTGCGAACCGGGTCGGGATCGTCAGACTTGACGTCGCCGATCGCGTCCAGCGCGGCGCGGGTGGCCGCGTCGAGCAGCGTGCACGCCTCCCGCAGCGGCGTCGGCAGCCCGGCGGTGAGGCGCCCGGCGGGCGCCTCGGCCAGCCCGACCGCGAGGGCGTCACCGGCCGCGGTGAGCGCCTCGGCGGTCTCCGGCCGCAGCAGCGGGCGGGCCCGCCGGGTGGACCGGTCGATCAACTCCGGCACCAACTCCGCCTGGGCCGCGGAGGAGACCCGGTCGGCCAGCTCGTGTGCCTCGTCCACGATCAGCAGCTTGTGCGGCGGCACGATGTGCCGGTCGGCCAGCATGTCGACGGCGAGCAGGCTGTGGTTGGTCACCACGATGTCGGCCTCGCGGGCCCGGGCCCGGGACGCCTCGGCGAAGCACTCCGCCCCGAACGGGCACCGGGTCGCCCCGACGCACTCCCGGGCCGGCATCGACACCAACCGCCAGGCCTGGTCGTCGACGCCCGGGTCCAGTTCGTCCCGGTCGCCGGTGGCGGTCTTCTCGGCCCAGTCGCGCAGCCGCTCGATCTGCTTGCCCATCCGGCCCGCCTCGCCGAGCCACTTCGTGCCGCCGCCGCCCGGGCGGGTGGCCGGGGCGTCGAAGAGAGTGTCCTCCGGCTCCTCGGCGGTGGAGTTGTCCAGCCGGGCCAGGCAGAGGTAGTGGTGGCGGCCCTTGAGCACCGCGAAGGTGGGCCGGCGGCCGAGGAGCGGCTCGACCGCGTCGGCCATCCGGGGCAGGTCGTGGTCGACCAGCTGGGACTGCAACGCCAGGGTGGCGGTGGAGACCACCACCGGGCCGTCCACGGTGAGCGCCGGCGCGAGGTAGGCCAGCGACTTGCCGGTGCCGGTGCCCGCCTGGACGAGCAGGTGCTCGCCGCTGGTCACGCACTCCTCGATCGCGGTGGTCATCTCCTGCTGGCCGGGGCGTGCCGCGCCGCCGGGCACCGCGCCGACCGCCGCCGCGAGCAGCTCCGCCCCGCTGGGTCGGTTGCCCCGTCGCCGGCTCCCGGCACGGGCCGAGGGGGCGGCGGAACCGGTGGCGGTGCGGGGCGGAGTCACCGTGCGACGGTACCCGTCGCGGCCGACACGGGCTGAGCCCATCCGTCCGCGTGGCGCGGCGCCGATCGGTCCGTCGGCTCGTCCGGCAGCGTCCGGTTACGGCCGCGCTACGACCCGTGGGCAGTATCGGTTAGGGTGCGAATCATGCCGAGCGACGTGGTCCGAGTGATCTACCGCAAGTACGACGGCAGCGCCCACCGTGACTACCCGGCCCGCCGGCTCGCCGAGGACGACCTCGGCATCTGGCTCGGCGTGCCGGCCGGCACCGAGTCGGTCTACCACGGCCGCCCGTCGGTGGAGAAGATCCCGTTCGTCCTGCTGGTGCCGCACCACGCGTGGTGGACGGGGATGTTCAACCCGCCACCGCGGACCAGCGAGGTCTACTGCGACATCGCCACCCCTGCCCACTGGGAGTCCGACGACGTCGTCCACCTGATCGACCTGGACCTGGACGTGGTCCGCCGCCGCGCCACCGGTCTGGTGGAGCTGCTCGACGAGGACGAGTTCGCTGAGCACCGGGCCCTTTACGGCTACCCGGAGGACGTGGTGGTCGAGGCCGAGGCGGCGGCCCGCTGGCTGTTCGGCGCGCTCGGCGACGGCAGCGAGCCGTTCGCCACCTCGTACCGCAAGTGGCTGGCCCTGGTGGTCTGAGCCCGCGCGGGCGCTCGACCGGCCGGCTCACCAACGCGGCGGCCACCGGTCGTCGTCGCCCAACGGTGGCAGGTCGGTCAGCTTCTCCGGGTTGAGCTGGTTGAACACGCCGGTGATCCGGCCCTCGTGCACGGCGAGGGCGGTGACCATGCGGAGCGGCCGGCCGTCGCTGTACACCGTCTCCCACTGGAGGCCGAGCACGCCGTCCACCAGCACCGGCCGGGCCAGCACCTGTTGGGTGTACCGCCCGGCCCGGCCGAACAGGCCGAGCGTGAAGCGACCCACCGCCTCGGCGCCGACCACCGGCCGACGGGCCGCCGGGAAGTGCCCACCGGAGTCGCCGACGAAGACGACGTCCGGCGCGAGGAGGCGGAGCAGCGGGTCCAGCTCGCCGGACTCGGTGGCGGCGACGAACGCTTTGAGCACCCGCCGCTGCTCGGCCGGGTCGGCGGTGTGCCGGGGCACGTCCGGTGCGGTGACCGCCCGGCGGGCGCGGGAGGCGAGCTGCCGGGCGGCCACCTCGGTGGTGCCGAGCACGTCGGCGACCCCGGCGAACGGCACCGCGAACACGTCGTGCAGCACGAGGGCGACCCGCTGCTCCGGCGCGAGCCGTTCCAGCACCACCAGCAGCGCCGTACCGACCTGGTCGGTACGTACCGCCCGCTCCGCGGGGTCGGGGGCGTAGCCGTCGGTCGGCGCCGCGGCGCCCACCTGGCTCACCACCGGCTCCGGCAGCCACTGCCCGGGGTACGCCTCCCGCCGGACCCGGGCCGAGCGGAGCACGTCCAGGCAGATCCGGGCGCAGGTGGTGGTCAGCCACGCGGACAGCTCGCGGATCTCGGCGCGGGCCGCCGGGTCGGCGAGCGCCCCCGCGTAGCGCAGCCACGTCTCCTGCACCGCGTCCTCGGCCTCGCTGCGGCTGCCCAACATCCGGTGGGCCACCGCGAGCAGCCGGCCACGCTCGGCCTCGAACTCCGTCGCCAGGTCCCGCACGACCCACCACCCTCCCCGTTCGGCGCGCCTTCCCGGCGTACATCCTCCCGCCAACAGGACGCGCCGGAGGCCCCGAATGTGACAGCCCAGCGGGGTGGGGCGGCGCTCGGCGGGCGGTTGGTCGGCGGGTGGGCGATGATCCGAGTATGAGCGCACCCCAGGAAGCGCAGATCGTGGCGCCCGCCGGCGGCCAGGTGCGGGAGTTGCTGCGGGTCGCCGCACCGGTGGATCTCGCGGAGATCGACCCCCGGTCCACGCCCGGACTGCCGGGGGCGGAGGTGACCGGAGAGCACCGCAAGGCCTGGGCCCGCGCGCAGGTGGAGCTGGTCGGCGGTGAGCTGGGCCAGCAGCAGGAGATGCTCTTCGCGATGGCCAAGGCCGACCCGGACCGGCCGACGCGCCGGGTGCTGCTGGTGCTCCAGGCGATGGACTGCGGCGGCAAGGACGGCACGATCAAGCGGGTGGCCGGCGCGATGAACCCGCTGGGCCTGCACATCCGCTCGTTCGGGCCGCCCACCGCGCAGGAGCTGCGGCACGACTTCCTGTGGCGCATCCGCCGGGAACTGCCGCCGCCGGGGTACGTCGGGATGTTCAACCGGTCGCACTACGAGGACGTGCTGATCGCCCGGGTCGGCTCGCTGGTGCCGGAGGCCACCTGGCGGGCCCGCTACGACGAGATCAACTCCTTCGAGCGGGACCTGGTCGAGGACGGCGTGACCCTGGTCAAGGTGCTGCTGCACATCTCGTACGCCGAGCAGGGCGAGCGGCTGCTGGAGCGGCTCACCGACCCCCGCAAGCACTGGAAGTACAACCCCTCGGACGTCGACTCCCGGGCCCGTTGGAACGACTACCAGGCCGCGTACGCCGAGGCCCTGAGCCGGTGCGGCACGGACGCCGCGCCGTGGTTCGTGGTGCCGGCGGACCGCAAGTGGTACCGGGACTGGGCGGTGGCCCACCTGCTGAGGGAGACGTTCGACACCCTCGATCTGGGGTATCCGCCTGCCGATTTCGACGTCGCCCGCGAGCGCGAACGGTTGCGTGCTGGGGGAGTGGTGGCGGATGGGACGGCCGAGATGAACAGCAGGTGAACGACCGGTGAATGAGGCCTGACCAGGGGTGGGCCGACGAATTCGCGGTTCTGGCGTTTCCTAGCATTCACCGAGCGGGCGCCCGCGCGTACCGCACCCCTTCCACCGACGCGACGAGGTCTGTGCTGTGAAGTTTTCCTTCCGCCCCACCGAGGGCGCCTTCTACGAGCTCTTCACCAGGGCCGCGCAGAACCTGGTCCGGGGCACCGAGCTGCTGAACGAGCTGGCCCTGCCCGGCGTCGACGTGCAGTCGGTCAGCGAGCGGCTGACCGAGGTCGAGCACGACAGCGACCAGATCACCCACGAGCTGTACAAGAAGATCAACTCAACCTTCATCACGCCGTTCGACCGGGAGGACATCTACCGGCTCGGCTCGCTGCTCGACGACGTGATGGACCACCTGGAGGCGGTCGGCGACCTGCTCTACCTGTACGGGCTGACCGAGCTTCCGGCGCTGCCGCGCGAGCTGCACGAGATGGTGAACGTGCTCGACCAGCAGGCCAAGTTGACCGCCGAGGCGATGCCCCGGCTGAAGTCGATGAAGGACCTTGAGGACTACTGGATCGAGTGCAACCGGCTGGAGAACGAGGGCGACCGGATCAACCGGCAGTTGCTCGTCCGCCTCTTCTCCGGCGAGTACGACGCGTTGACGGTGCTGAAGATGAAGGAGGTGGCCGACGAGCTGGAGGCCGCCTGCGACGCCTTCGAGCACGTGGCCAACACCGTCGAGACCATCGCGGTCAAGGAGTCCTGAGCCAGTGACTCCCGAACTCATCGCCGTGCTGGCGGTGATCGCGGTCGCCCTGGCGTTCGACTACACCAACGGCTTCCACGACGCCGCGAACGCGATCGCGACCAGCGTCTCGACCCGGGCGCTGACACCCAGGATCGCCCTGTTGCTCGCCGCCGTCGGCAACTTCGTCGGGGCCCACTTCGGCGCCGGGGTCGCCAAGACCGTCGGTGACGGCCTGGTCACCCTGCCAACCGGGGTGGCCAGCCTCGGGGTGGTCTTCGCCGGGGTTCTCGGCGCCATCGCCTGGAACCTGATCACCTGGTACTTCGGCCTGCCCTCGTCGTCCTCGCACGCGCTCTTCGGCGGCCTGGTCGGCGCGACCCTGCTGTCCACCGGCGGCGTCGTGCAGTGGGTCACCATCGGCGAGAAGATCCTCCTGCCGATGGTGCTGTCGCCGATCGTCGGCCTCACCCTCGGCTACCTGCTGATGCTGGCCATCCTCTGGCTGTTCCGGAAGGGGCAGCCGGGCAAGCTCAACCGGGGCTTCCGCTGGGCGCAGACGGCCTCGGCGGCGGCCATGTCGGTTGGCCACGGTATGCAGGACGCCGCGAAGACCATGGGCATCGTGGTGCTGGCGCTCTACACCGGCGGCTTCCAGGACGACAAGACGCACATCCCCGGCTGGGTGTTCTGGACCTCGGCGACAATGCTGGCCCTGGGCACGTACGCCGGCGGCTGGCGGATCATCCGCACGCTCGGACGCAAGATCATCGACCTCGGTCCGCCGGAGGGCTTCGCCGCCGAGACGGTGGCCAGCGCGGTGCTCTACTTCAACGCACTGGTGCTGAAGGCGCCGATCTCCACCACCCACACGATCACCTCGGCGATCATGGGTGTGGGCGCGACCAAGCGGCTCTCCGCGGTCCGCTGGAACGTCGCCGGCAACATCGTGATCGCCTGGATCATCACGTTCCCGGCCGCCGCGCTCATCGCCTGCGTGTCGTACCTGCTGGTCCGCCCGCTCTTCGGCTGATCAAGTAAAAGGAGGGGCCCCTTCTCAACGAAGGGGCCCCTCCTTTCATCACAGGTAGCGCACGCCGATCTGCTCGCGTACGGCGTCCAGCAGGGCCATCACCTCGAGGGTGGTGGTGTGCGGCACCAGCGGGCTCTCGGTCAACCCGGCCGCCAGGCAGCGCTGCACCTCGATCGCCTCGTACTGGTAGCCGTTGCCGGCGGTGTCGGCGGTGATCGTCTCCGGCTCGGCGCCGTCCCGCCACAGGGTCAGCGAACCCGGCCGGAAGAACGGCTCCGGCAGGTCGATCCGGCCGGTGCTGCCGGTGATCGAGGCGGACTGCCCGCTGGAGCCGACCATGCCGCAGCTCAGGGTGGCCAGCGCGCCGGTGTCGTAGCCGAACAGGATGCCGGTGTTCTCGTCCACCCCCTCCGGGCCGAGCTTCGCCCAGGACCGGATGTGCTGCGGCGTGCCGAGCAGCAGGTGGGCCAGGCTGACCGGGTAGATCCCCAGGTCGAGCAGGGCGCCTCCGCCCAGCGCCAGGGCCCGCATCCGGTGCTCGGGTGGGAAGGGCCCGGACACCCCGAAGTCGGCCCGGACGCTGCTCACCGTGCCGATCGCGCCCTCCGCGATCAGCTCGGCAGCTTGCATGACCAACGGGTTGGTCCGCATCCACATGGCCTCCATCAGGAAGACCCCGGCGGCGCGGGCGGTGTCCACGAGTTCGGTGCTGCTGGCCAGGTCGAGAGTGAACGGCTTCTCCAGGAGCACCGCCCGCCCGGCCGTCAGGCAGGTCATCGCCGCCTCGTAGTGCGCGGCGTGCGGGGTGGCCACGTAGATCACGTCGACCTCCGGGTCGGCGGCCAGCTCCACCCAGGAGGCGTAGGCGCGCTTCGCGCCGTGCTTGTCGGCGAAGCGCTGCGCGCTGTCCGCGGCGCGGGAGCCGACCGCGACCAGTTCGGCGTCCGGCACCAGCCGGAGGTCTTCGGCGAAACGGCTGGCGATGTGGCCGGTGGCCAGGATGCCCCAACGAGTCATGTCGGCACGCTAGCCGAGCCGGGTGAACGACCGGGCGCCCGGCAGCCGCCGGCTCATCCGTCGGGACCCTGGTGCACGTCCCGGTCGGCTCGTCCGCTCCGGCCGGCCGCCCCTGCGCGTCCCCCTTTGCTCTGCTTACGCGGGCGCGACAGTTACCGATCACTTCTGTTGCGTGGGCTGAAGCAGAGCAAAGGGCGGTCCGGGTGGCGCCGACCGGCACACCGGCCGGGCCGGGGCGGCCGGGCAGGCCCTAGGCTCGCGACATGACGATCGACAGTGACGGTTTCGCCGCCCCGGCCGCCCTGGTCGAGCACGCGCGGCGGTTCCAGGCCGAGGGCGGCATCCCGGCGGTGCCCCGGGTCGCGGCCACCGTGTTGCTGCTGCGTCCGACCGGCGCCGACTTCGAGGTGTACGTCATCCGTCGGGTCGCCGCGATGACCTTCGGCGGGATGTACGCCTTCCCCGGCGGTGGCGTGGACCGCTCCGACTCCGCCGCACACCTGGACTGGGCCGGCCCAACGCCGAGTGAGTGGGCGGGGCGGCTCGGGGTTGCCCCGGACGCCGCCCAAGCGGTGGTCTGCGCCGCCGCCCGGGAGGTCTTCGAGGAGTCCGGCGTGCTGCTCGCCGGCCCGGACCCGGCGACCGTGGTGGGTGACGTCAGCGGTGACGACTGGGAGGCGGCCCGGCAGGACCTGGAGGGGCGCCGGCTGGGCTTCGCCGCGCTGCTCGCCGACCGGCGCCTGACGCTGCGTTCGGACCTGCTGCTGCCGTGGAGCCGGTGGATCACGCCGGAGTTCGAGCCGCGACGCTTCGACACGTACTTCTTCGTCGCCCTGCTGCCGGCCGGGCAGCGGACCCGGGACGTCTCCGGGGAGGCCGACCACACGCTGTGGATCCGGCCGGCGGACGCGCTGGCCCGGGCCGAGGCGGGTGAGCTGACCATGCTGCCGCCGACCCTCGTCACGCTGGCCCAGGTGGCGGCCGCCGGCGACCTGGCCGGGGTTGCCCAGGCGGCGGCCGACCGGGACGCCGCCACCCCGATCACCCCGCGAATGGACTTCCCGGCCGACGGCGAGCCCCGCTTCGTGCTCGGCTGAACCACCCGGGGTACGCCGAGGGGCGCCGGTCAGGTCGACCGACGCCCCACGCAGAGCGGGAACCAGCGGCTCAGCCGAAGCGGCCGGTGATGTAGTCCTCGGTCTTCTTCACGCTCGGGTTGCTGAAGATCTTCTGGGTGTTGTCGTACTCGATCAGCCGGCCCGGGTCGCCGGTCTTCTCGATGGAGAAGAAGGCGGTCCGGTCCGACACCCGAGCGGCCTGCTGCATGTTGTGCGTCACGATGATGATCGTGAACTTGTCCTTGAGCTGGAACATCAGGTCCTCGATGGCCAGCGTGGAGATCGGGTCCAGGGCCGAGCAGGGCTCGTCCATCAACACGACCTGCGGCTCGACCGCGATGGTCCGGGCGATGCAGAGCCGCTGCTGCTGACCGCCGGAGAGGCCCGCGCCGGGCTTGCCCAGCCGGTCCTTGACCTCGTCCCACAGGTTCGCCGAGCGCAGCGCCTTTTCGGCCGCGTCCTCCAGGATCGACTTGCGGCGGACGCCGTTGAGCTTCAGCCCGGCCACCACGTTCTCGAAGATGCTCATGGTGGGGAACGGGTTCGGCCGCTGGAAGACCATGCCGATCGTGCGCCGGACCGCGGTGACGTCCACGTCCCGGTCGTAGATGTCCTGGTCGTCGATTGTCAGGCTGCCCTCGACCCGGGCTCCCGGCAGCACCTCGTGCATCCGGTTGATCGACCGCAGGAAGGTGGACTTGCCGCAGCCGGACGGGCCGATCAGGGCGGTGACCGTCTTCGGCTCGACGGTCAGGTTGATGTTCTCGATGGCCTTGAAGGCACCGTAGTAGGCGGTGACGTTCGAGGCTTCGATGCGCTTGGCCATGGTGGTACCTCCGGGGTTCATCGGCTGAGCCGGTTTCGGCGGGCCAGCAGCTTCGCCGCGATCGTCAGGATCAGCACGAGGGCGACCAGGGTGAGTGCCGCGGTCCACGCCCGTGCCGGCGCGTACCTCGACGCATCACCGGCCTGCTGGTAGACGAAGAGGGACAGCGACGACTGGTTGTTCTCGAAGGGGTTGGTGTTGATCGCGGCGCCACCGCCGGCGACCAGCAGCACCGGCGCGGTCTCGCCGGCCGCACGGGCGATGGCGAGCATGACGCCGGTGACGATGCCGGGCAGCGCCGTCGGCAGGACCACCCGCAGGATGGTCTTCCACTTGGGTACGCCGAGCGCGTAGGCACCCTCGCGCAGCGGCGCCGGGACGAGGCGGAGCATCTCCTCGGTGGACCGGACGATGGTGGGCAGCATCAGCACGCTCAGCGCGAGCGCGGCGGCGAAGCCGGAGAAGCTCGGCCGACCGTCGTTGAACCAAGGCGACACGACGAGCACCCAGAACGCCAGCACGAAGAGGCCGGAGACGATCGACGGGATGCCGGTCATGACGTCCACGAAGAACCGGATCGCGAAGGCGAACTTGCCCCGGCCGTACTCGACGATGTAGATGGCGCAGAGGATGCCGAGCGGCACGGTGATCAGGGTGGCGATGCCGACCTGCTCCAGCGTGCCGACGATCGCGTGGTAGGCGCCGCCGTTGGCGTCGCGGGCCCCGATGTTGTTCATCGAGGTCTGGAAGAAGTTGGCGTCCAGCCGATCGGCGCCCTTGCTGACCAGCGTCCACACCACGGACACGAGCGGCAGGACCGCCAGCACGAACGCGGAGTGGATCAGCGCGCTCCAGGTGCGGTTGCGGGCCGAGCGGCGCCCCTCGACCGCGTTGGCCGCGGCGAAGAGCCCGATCAGGTAGAGCACCGCGCCGAGGGCGACCACGAGGACCGGGCCGCCGATGTCGGTGCCGTAGACGATCACGGTGGAGAGCGCCAGGGCCGCAACGGCGATTGCCGGTGCGGCGTACCAGGGCAGCCGCCGGGCCCGCAGCGAGGCGGGCTGGGCCGGCGGGCGGGTGCGGTGGGAGGTGACGGTGGTGGTCATGCGGCCGACTCCGTGAACTCCCGGCGGCGGTAGATGATCGCCCGCGCCGTGATGTTGACGATCAGCGTGATGGTGAACAGCACCAGGCCGGAGGCGATGAGCGCGCCGCGGCCGGTCTCGTTCGCCTCGCCGAACGCGTTGGCGATGTTGGCGGCGATGGTGTTGCCGCCGTTCTGGATCAGGTTGAACGAGATGCCGAAGGTGATGCCGAGGGTCAGCGCCAGGGCGATGGTCTCGCCGAGCGCCCGGCCGAGGCCGAGCATCACCGCGGCGATGATGCCGGGGCGGCCGTAGGGCAGCACCGCGGTGCGGAGCATCTCCCAGCGGGTGGCGCCCAGGGCGAGGGCGGCCTCCTCGTTCGCGGTCGGCGTCTGGAGGAACACCTCGCGGGAGAGCGAGGTGATGATCGGCAGCACCATGATCGCGAGCACCAGGGCGCCCAGCATGATCGACTTACCGAACGGGCCGTCACCGCCGAAGATCGGGATCCAGCCGAAGTACTCGTTCAGCCAGACCGAGAAGTCCCGGACCGGGTTGATGAAGATGTCCCGCCCCCAGAGACCGAAGACCACACTCGGCACGGCGGCGAGCAGGTCGACCAGGAAGCCGAGCGCGGTGCCCAGCCGGCGCGGCGCGTAGTGCGAGAGGTAGAGCGCGATGCCCAGCGCCACCGGCACTGCCATGAGCAGCGCCAGCGCCGAGCTGAGCACGGTGCCGAAGGCGAGCGTGCCGATGCCGAACTTGGGCTGCGTCTCGTTGGGGGACCAGCCCTCGTAGGACCAGAAGTTCTCGGTGTTGGCGCGCAGGGCCGGCACCGCCTTGGCGATCAGGAAGATCGCAATGGCGGCGATGATGACCAGAACGGCGGTGCCGGCGGCCAGGGTGAGACCGCGGAAGGCCCGCTCGGCGCCGAATTTCCGGCTGCGCGGAAGCGCGCCGCCGCCGCCCAGCCCGGCGCCGCCCGGGGAACGGGTGCTGACTGGTGCCTCGGCCACACGCGCCGAGGCACCGGCGGGCCACTCGTGACTCTGGGTCACGCGCGTCCCGCCGGTGCCGGCGTCGGCCGAGCGGTGAGGGGTTTCACCCATCTGCTCGCTCGATTCGGTTGCGGAGGTGGTGGGGTCGGGTCAGGAGAGGTTCTCGACCGCGGTCTCGACCTTGGTGCGGACCGTCTCCGGCAGCGGGGCGTAGCCCAGGTCGGTCAGCGAGTTCTGGCCCTCGGCGCTGGCGGCGTAGCCCAGCAGACCCTTGACCAGCTTCAGCTTGTCGGCCGCGAGGCCCTTGCTGCAGACGATCTCGTACGTCGCCAGGACGATCGGGTAGGCCCCGGCCTCCTTGGTGTTGTAGTCGATCGACAGCTTGAGGTCGTCGCCCTGGCCCTCGACCTTGGCACCGGCGATGGTCTTGCCAGCCGCCTCGGCGGTCAGCGCGGCGAACTCACCGTTGCCGTTGCCGATCTTGGACATCTTCAGGCCGGCGTTCTCAGCGAACGACCACTCCATGTAGCCGATGGAGCCGTCGGCGCCCTTTACTGAGCTGGCCACGCCGTCCGAGCCCTTGGCGCCGGTACCGCCCGGGGCCTTCCACGCCTTGGCCTTGCCCAGGGTCCAGTCGGCCTCGGCGGTCTTAGACAGGAAGTTGGTGAAGTTGTCGGTGGTGCCCGACTCGTCCGAGCGGTGGACGGTCTGGATGGTGATCGCCGGGAGCGTGGCACCCGGGTTGTCGGCCTTGATCGCCGCGTCGTCCCACTTGGTCACCTTGCCGGCGAAGATCTTCGCCAGGGTGGCCGGCTTGAGCTGGAGGTTGTCCACGCCGCTGACGTTGTAGGCGATGGCCACCGGGCCGATCACCATCGGCAGGTGGATGGCCTTGCCACCGACGCACTTGGCGTCCGCCTGCGGCTGCTCCTCCGGCTTGAGCGCGGAGTCGGAGCCGGCGAAGTCGGCGGTCCCGGCGATGAACGCCTGGATGCCGGCGCCCGAGCCGGTCGGCTCGTAGTTGATCGTGGTGCCCTGGCACTTCTGCTGGTACGCCTTGATCCACTCGGCCATGGCGTTCTTCTGCGCCGACGAGCCCTGGGCGTTCAGCGTTCCGGTAGCGCAGTCGACCGCGGCGGCCGAGCCCGAAGCGCTGGCGCCGGAGGCGGGCTCGTTGTTGTCCGAGCCGCATGCACTGAGGCCGAGCGTCGCGGCAAGAGCGAGGCAGGCAATAGTGCCGTACCGCTGGAGCTTCACCTGAGGGGTTTCCCTTCGCGTCTGACTTGGCGCCCCGATCCCGGGGCCCGAGGACCGGCACTGACCGGCTGACACGAAAGTTAGAAGTGCCAGGTAGCCGGTTCGCCGGTCGCAAGTGAACGCAAGGTGAACACGTACGGCCGCCGAGGTGACCGCTTGCTGAGGGTGAGTTGTCCGTTAAATGAACCCGGGTACACCTGTCAGAAGTATGGCTATATTTCCGGTACGGTGTTATCTCGCCGACGCGCGGCCGTTACCCGCCAGTGACCCGGCCGCGGCGGCGACCGGCGGTCAGCCGAGGTGATAGTTGATGTGCGCGGACCAGCGGGCGAAGCCGAGCCGCTCGTAGAGCGCGACCGCCCCGGTGTTCGACTCGTCCACGTAGAGCATCACCCGGTCCAGCCCGCGCCGGTCCCGCAGGTACGCCAGCCCGGCATTGGTCAACGCCCGGCCGAGCCCACCGCCGTGCGCGGTCGGCTCCACACCGAGCACGTACACCTCGCCGATCCGGGCCGACCCGGGGCGCTCGTGCACCTTGGTCCAGTGGAAGCCGAGCAGCCGGCCGGTGGCGGTCTCCTCGGCGAGCAGGAAGCCGGCCGGGTCGAACCATGGCTCGGCGAGGCGGACCCGGAGGTCGTCCGAGGTCCAGCGGCCCTGCTCGGGGTGCTCGGCGAAGGCCCGCGCGTTGAGGGCCAGCCAGGCGGCGTCGTCGGCCCCCGGCCGGAACGCGCGCAGCACCACTCCGTCGGGCAGTCGCGGCAACGTCAGCGGGGCGGCCAGTGGTCGGCGCAGTTGCCAGAGCACCCGTGCGCGGGTGAACCCGAGGTCGACCGCGAGTGCGGCCGCCGAGGGGTGGTCACCGTGTGCCCAGGCCCGCAATGGCCCGGTGGCCGAGGCGAGCACGCCCCGCGCCAGAGCCCGCCCGGTGCCCCGCCGCCGGTACGCGGGGTGCACCACCAGCTCCACCCCGATCCCGCCGACCGGGTCGGTCGTGTCCAGGTGCGCGTACCCGGTGAGAACGCCGTCGTCGCCGCGGGCGATCAGGTGCACGGCCGGGGCGTCCGGGTCGCGCAGCCGGAGCAGGACGTGCTCGTCGAGCGGGTCCGCGCCGTCGGTGTCGCCTGCGGAACGGGCGAGGGTCAACACGTCGGCGATCTCCGCCGGAGCCAGTCGGTCGGTCCGGGTCACCTGGTCGCTGGTCGGCTCGGCGCTGCTCATCCCGTCACCGTAGTCGCCGGGAACCGCGGTCCGCCGGGATCCCAGGCCGTGGTGCGGGGCGGCTCACGTCGGATCGGCGGGCAGCGCCTCCAGCTCGAACCGCTGAGTCAGATCGGGCAGGATCCGGCGCAGTGCGTCCACCGTGCCCTGCCGGTCCCCGCCGGCGTCGTGCAGCAGGACCACCGAGCCCGGTTCGACCTGGGTGACAACCGATGCGGCGATCTTGCCGGCGCCGGGTGCCTCCCAGTCCGACGGGTCCACCGACCAGTGCAGCGGAGTCATGCCGAGTTGCTGCGCCACCGACACGACGGGGTAGGTCCAGGCGCCGCCGGGCTGGCGGTACCAGACGATCGGCGCGTCCGGCACCGCTGCCCGGATCGCCTCGTTGGTCCGCGACAGGTCGGCGCGGATCATGTCCGCCGAACGGTTGCCCAGCGTGACGTCGTGGTGCCAGGAGTGGTTGCACAAGGTGTGTCCGTCGGCCACGATCGCCTGAATCAGATCGGGGTGGTCCTGCGCGTTCTCGCCGACCACGCAGAACGTGGCCTTGACGTCGAACTCGCGCAGCGTGGCGAGCACCTGCGGGGTGTAGCGCGGGTCCGGTCCGTCGTCGAAGGTCAGCGCGAGCCGCTCGCTGCCGGTGGTGGAGTGCGCGCCGAACAGCTGGTCACCCTGGGCGTCCCGCCCCGACCCGTCCTGACCCGCGTCGGTGGGGCCGCCGCTGGGACCGGAGGTCGGGGTCCCGCTCGGCTTGTCGCCGGGGGCTTGGTCGGCGTAGTGCGGCTCGTCGGCGTTCGCGGTGACCCCGGTGGCCTGCCGCTGGGGCTGGTCGGGGATGAGGCTGCGGCCCAGCACGTACGCCGAGCCGAGCAGCGCCACCGTCACCACCGTCACGATTCCCGCCGCCCGGACGGTCGGGTTGCTCGGCGTCACGGCTTCCGCCCGGCTGGCCGGTCACGCCGGCCCGTCGCCCCCGTGGTCACTGCGCGCACCGTCGCCCCTTTCTCCGACAAACCCGGCAGTCAGAATAGAACTGACGAGCTGCGCAAAAAGGGCATACGGGGAACCGTCCCCCGAGTGACGTGAGGTCAGACGGGCAGTGGCGCGTGCTCCGCCTCGGGCAGCGACCGCGACGGCGGAACGACGAACTTGTAACCCACCTGGCGGACGGTGCCGATCATCGACTCGTACTCCGAGCCGAGCTTGGCGCGCAGCCGCCGGACGTGCACGTCCACCGTGCGGGTGCCGCCGAAGTAGTCGTACCCCCAGACCTCGCGCAGCAGCTGGTCCCGGGTGAACACGCGGCCCGGGTGCTGCGCGAGGAACTTCAGCAGCTCGAACTCCTTGTAGGTGAGATCGAGGGGACGGCCCTTCAGCTTCGCGGCGTAGGTGTCCGGATCGATGGTCAGCTCGCCCGCCCGGATCGAGCCGCCGGCGCCGGCGGTCGCGTTGCTCAGCCGACCCACCGCGAGCCGCAGCCGCGCCTCCACCTCGGCGGGGCCGGCCGAAGCGAGGATGACGTCGTCGACCCCCCAGTCGGCGTTCAACGCGATCAGACCGGCCTCGGTCACCACCGCGACCAGCGGCACGCCGAGCCCGGTGGCGTGCAGCATGCGACAGGTCGCGCGGGCCTCGCTCAGCTCCGACCGCGCGTCCACCATGACCGCGTCCGGGCTGGGGCCGGCGACCAGGGTGCGGACGTCACGCGGCGCGGTGCGGACCGAGTGCGGCAGCAGGTCGAGTGCCGGCAGCACAGCGGACGGTTCCCCTGCGCGTGCGGTCACCAGCAGCAGGATCTCCACGATCACCTCCGTCCCGGCGGCACGCGGCCGCACGCGACCAGACACACTCACGGAACGTGCGCTGAGAAATTTGCGTGGTCCCGGCGTCGCTGACGGGCGGGTAACGGGTTGAGCGTAACTGATCGCCTCGGTTGCGCCCTCGGATCGTTTCCCGTTTGTCCGCCCTTGCCCCTGATCGTGGCGCAGGTTTTAACGCTGCTGAAACCCGTGACCACCGCGTCGGGCGGTCGGTCTGGCACGATCGGGGCGTGTTTCCTTCCACCTCGCCCGACGGGCCCCGCCCGGGCCCGGCCGCCCCGACCCGTGGCCACCCGCCCGTGCCGCGCACCGGGCCGCCCGTCACCGACGGCGAACGCCGTGAACGGGGTGGGCCCCGCCGTGCCCGCCGAGCCGGGGAGCCGGCCCGCCGCTCCGAGGACGAGATCGACGAGCCGGAGGAGGAGGTCGTACCCCCGGTCGAGGTGCGCCGCCCGCTGGCGCTGACGATCGCCGGTTTCGCGGCGCTGCTCGGTGTCGGCCTGGTGCTCGGCGCGCAGACCTCGGGCCCCGGTCACCGGCTGCCGTTCGCCTTCATCATCTTCGGCGTCCAGCTGCTGTTCGTGCTCGCCTGGACGATGGCCATGCGCCCACCCGCGCTGCTGCTGGTCGCCGGGATCAGCGCCGCGGTCGCCGCGGTCGCCGACATCGCCGCGGTGCAGACCGACATCGCCGGCCTGGCGCCGCTGGGCTACCTGGCAGCCGGCGGGTTCCTCGCCGCGGTGCTCGGTCAGCTGGTCCGCCGGGTCGACCGGGTCCGGGTCACCGACTCGCTCGGCGCCACGCTGCTCATCGTGGTCGGAGTGGTCGCCTTCGGCACCCTGATCGTGCTCAGCCGGATCCCCGCCGGCACCCAGGCGATCACGGTCTGCCTGACCGCGAGCGGAGTCGCGCTGACCGTCG
This sequence comes from Micromonospora sp. NPDC005163, assembly GCF_053599835.1. Lineage (NCBI taxonomy): Bacteria > Bacillati > Actinomycetota > Actinomycetes > Micromonosporales > Micromonosporaceae > Micromonospora > Micromonospora sp. NPDC005163. The sequence continues at coordinate 100,452 of NZ_JBSFYP010000023.1, read as the reverse complement.
CCCGGCTCACCGACGCGGTGCTGCCCTGGCCCCGGCTGGCCCCGCAGGTGCCCCGGGGCGCCGCCGGCGTGGTCGTCGGCGCGATGGTCGGCACGCTGATCAGCGCGCTTCTGGGCAGCTACCTGGTGGCCCCCTTCACGCCCACCCGGGCCGCGGTGATCGGCCTGGTCGCGGCGGTCACCGCCGTGCTCTCCGACCTCGCTGTCGGGTACGCCGAGGCGGGCCGGCTGATGGCCGGCGAACCACCCACCATGTGGGTAGCCCGGCACATGCAGGGTCCGCTCGGCGGCTTCGCCCTGGCCGCCCCGGCCGCGTACGCCATGTGCATGCTCTTCCTCTGAGCCACGGTTGAGCCCGGAGCCGGTCGGGTACCTACGGGTGCGCCGCCCTGCGGCGCCGGTACGAACGGCCCGTCGCACCGCGGCGGCAGGAGACAGGAGGCGGCGGCGTGGCCCAGGAGTATCCGGCGGACGAAGCCCGTCCCCGAAGGCGCGGTCGCAAGCTGCTCGTCGGCCTGGTCGTCCTGCTCGTGCTGGTGGCGGTGCTGCTGGTGATCGCCGACCGGGTGGCGGTCGGGGTGGCCGAGCGGGCCATCGCCGACCGGGTGAGCCAGGAGGTCACCAAGCAGGGCGCGCAGTCCGCCGAGCCCGACGTCGAGGTCGGCGGGACTCCGTTCCTCACCCAGGTGCTGGACGGCCGCTACCAGCGGATCTCCATCAAGCTGCGGGACGTGCAGGCCTCGGTGGAGGGCGACGCCGTGCGGCTGCCGGTGTTGGATGTGGACGCCCGTAACGTGCGGGCGTCACTGGACACCCTGCGCACCGGTCAGGGCGACGTCGTGGCGGACACCGTCGACGGCACCGGCACGATCAGCTACGACAGTCTCGCCGCGTTGCTGGACCGACCCGGGCTCACCCTCGGCGAGCAGGGCGGCAAGCTCACCGTCACCGCCCCGGTCGACATCCTCGGCCAGAAGCTCACCGTCAGCGGCACCGCCGACGTCACCGTCGCCGAGAGCGGTGCCGTCGCCCTGCGTTTCAACGATCTGGACGCCGCAGGCCTGCCGAACCTGCCGCTGGCCCGCACCCTGCTGAACAACTACGCCAAGGGCATCTCCGTCGACGTGCCCCTGCCCGACCTGCCGTTCCAGCTCGCCGTCCGGGAGGTCCGGCCGCTGCCCGAGGGGCTCGCGGTCACCGCCGACGCGAAGAACGTGCCGATCAACTCCGCGGGTTGAGCGCGCCGCCGGCGATCAGATGCCGGCCCTGCCTGCCGCCCGGGCGATTCCCGGATGCTGGTCGACCCGGTGGCAGCCCCGTCACTGGCTGGTAGGCTCTGTGGCCATGGGGACCCACCTCACCAAACGGCGCGCGGTCGACCTGTGCCGCGTGGCCACCTGCCTGTGTCGCCCCGTCATCTGACGGCGGGGCTGTTTCCGGCCGCCTGACGGCGGCCACCGGCACGCAGGGTCCTTGCACCCTCCGGTGATCCCACCGAAAGCCCGGCAGCGGCGCCGTCGCACGAACCCGTGATCCCGTCCTTCCGCTGGGTCCCCCGCGTGGTGCGACAGTTCAATCCATCGATCTCGCGCGTTGGCTCACCATCCATCCTCACCAGGGAGTGATTCGATGAGTCGCGACACCGCACTCGTTTCGGCCGAGTGGGCCGAGAAGAACCTCGACGCCCCGGGCGTCGTCTTCGTCGAGGTCGACGAGGACACCTCGGCCTACGACACCGGCCACATCGCCGGTGCCATCAAGATCGACTGGAAGATCGACCTGCAGGACCAGGTCCGCCGGGACTTCGTCAACAAGACCCAGTTCGAGGCGCTGCTCTCCGAGCGGGGCATCAGCAACGACGACACCGTCATCCTGTACGGCGGCAACAACAACTGGTTCGCCGCGTACGCCTACTGGTACTTCAAGCTCTACGGCCACCGCGACGTGAAGCTGCTCGACGGCGGTCGCAAGAAGTGGGAACTGGACGCGCGCCCGCTCGTCACCGAGACGGTGACCCGCGCGGCGACGCAGTACGTCGCGCAGGAGCCGGACACCTCCATCCGGGCCTTCCGCGACGAGGTCGTCGCCGCGATCGGCACGAAGAACCTGGTCGACGTACGCAGCCCCGACGAGTTCGCCGGTCGGCTGCTCGCCCCCGCCCACCTGCCGCAGGAGCAGGCGCAGCGGGCCGGTCACATCCCCACCGCGATCAGCGTCCCGTGGTCCAAGGCGGCCAACGAGGACGGCACCTTCCGGTCCGACGACGAGCTCCGCAAGATCTACGGCGACGCCGGCCTCGACGACGGCAAGGAGACCATCGCCTACTGCCGGATCGGTGAGCGCTCCTCGCACACCTGGTTCGTCCTCCAGGAGCTGCTCGGCCACCGCAACGTCAAGAACTACGACGGATCCTGGACCGAGTACGGCTCGCTGGTCGGCGTGCCGGTCGCGCTCGGCGACGAGCCCGGGGAGGCCTGACGATGACCGCTCCCACCGCTGCGGGTTGCGCCGCACCCGACCAGGCCGCGCCCCTGCCGGCCAGCCTGGACCTGGAGAAGGAAACCGTGATCACCGGCATCGTCCGCTCGGCGGCGGACGAGGCGGTGCCGGGCGCGTACGTCCGGCTGCTCGACTCGACCGGCGAGTTCACGGCCGAGGTGGTCACCTCGGCGGCCGGCCAGTTCCGGTTCTTCGCCGCGCCGGGTGCCTGGACGCTGCGGGCCCTGTCCCGGCACGGCAACGGCGACACCGCCGTCACCGCCGGCCGGGGCATCAACGAGGTCAGCGTCACCGTCGCCTGACAACCCACCCTCCGCTCGGCCGGGGCCGTTCACCCGCGAGGGTGAGCGGCCCCGGAGGTTTCGCCTCAGATACCGGTGGCGTCTGCGCCACCGGCGCCGTGTCCCTGGCGGTGCTCAATGCATAACGCCGGTCAGTGCCTGGTCAGTGACGCGGCGCTATCCTGATCGCGGGTCGGCCCCCCAGAATCCATCGGCATGCGTCACTATCGTCGGGTGGAAGTCACGCTCAATACGGTTGGTGCGGGTGGAGGCGGCGTGTCCGGTGAAGAGGTCCCGATCGTCGTCTGCGTGAGTGCGGACGTCTCGATGCGCGAGCGGGTGGTGCGCCAGCTCGACGGGGTCGGCCCGGTGGTGAGCTGCGCCGACCTGACCGAGCTGCGGGCGATGTTGCTCCCGTCGCCGCCCCGGGGTGCGGCCCTGACCATCGCGCCCGTAGGCCCACCCGCGGCCCAGCATGGGCCGGTCAGCTGGGGTGAGCTGGTCGTCGACCGCGCCGGTCACCTGGTCACCTGGTGTGGCGATCCGCTCCCGCTCACCCGCACCGAGCGGGAGTTGCTCGCCCGGCTGATCGGCCCGCCGCTGGTGGTGTGGAGCTACGAACAGCTCTTCGCAGCCATCTGGAACGGCGCGTACCTGGGGGACACCGCGATCCTGCACTCCGCGGTCAAGCGACTCCGGCACAAGCTGCGCGCCCTGCCGGGCGGGCCGCGGGTGCACACCGTGCGGGGGGTCGGCTACCGCATCGATCCGCCGCCCCGGCCCGCCTGACCGCCAGCGCGCCCGACTCCGTCGATCGCCGTCGGACCGCCCGTGACACCATGGCCGGGTGAGCGGAGCTGTCCGGACGGGGTGGGCCCCGTCGACCGGTCCCGCCGCCCCGGCACCTGCCTGGCGGCGGCGCTGGCTGCTGGTCGCGACCGCGGTCTGGGCCGTACTGCTGGCCGTGCTCGCCTGGACGTCGGTCCGCGACGACGCACCGACCGTGCGGGAGCAGCGCTCCCTCGACCAGGCCGGTCCGGTGGTCGACCGGGCGGTCGGAGAGCTGGCCCGGGCGTCCGGCGCGGCCGGGCTGCTGGAGCTGGGGCCGGCGCGGGTCGAGTCAGGCTGCCGCGTCACCCCGTTGGCCGACGGCGCCACGCTGCGGCGTGAGGTCGGCGTGCTCGCGGCCGTCGGCACCGAGCGGGCCGTGCTGTCCGGGATCGCCGATCGACTTCCCGCGAGCTGGCGCGCCGGGGTCGGGCCCGGGCTGGACGGCCCGGAGCTGCGCGCCGACGCCGGGGAGTTCGTCGCCGTCGAGGGCCGGCCGACCGGGGACGGTCGGATCCGCCTGACCGTGGACACCGGCTGTCGGCCGGTCGGCTCCGGCTACGCGCCGCCGCCGGCCACCGACGCCGGCCCGGAGGCCACCGCCCTGACGGCCGCGCTGCGAGCACTCGGCCAGCCTGCCGACGCCGCCCCGGAGCTGGTCACCGCGCCCTGCCCGGGCGGCGTGCTGGCCCGTACCGCGCGGTCCGCCGCCGGTCCCGGCGCCGCCGGGTCGGCCGGCGGGCTCACCCCGCTGGCCGGCGGCGCCCCACTGCTGGACAACCCTCCGGTGTACGCGTACCGCGCGGGCCCGGTCACGGTGCTGGCCGAACTCACGCCGGACGCCGCCCGGCTGGCCGCCACCGTCGGCTGTCCGGGCTGAGCCGGGCGCCCCCGGCAGGGTCAGCCGCCCGGCGGCTACTCCGGGTCGCGGCTGCGGCCCAGCGCGTCGATCCGACCCCACCGGCCGGGAATGTCCAGCAACTCGACCCGGCCCAGGCCCGGGGGCACGGCCGGATCGATGATCAGGTGCTCGCCCTGCGGCTCCAGCCCCAGCATCACCCGCAGCAGCAGCAGCGGGGTGCCGGTCGACCAGGCCTGCGGGCTGCACGCGGTCGGGTACTCCACCGGGTAGTCGGTGAGGTCACGGGCGTAGCCGGCGAACGCCTCCGGCAGCCGTCCGCCGAAGTAGCGCGAGGCGGCCAGCATCGCGCTGCAGATCTGCCCGGCCTCGTCCCGGAAGCCGTACCGCCACAGCCCCCAGGCGATGATCGAGTTGTCGAACGGCCAGACGGTGCCCACGTGGTAGCCGATCGGGTTGTACCGGCTCTGGTCCTCGGCGAGGGTCCGCACCCCCCAGCCGGAGAACAGTCGCGGCCCGAGCAGGTGTTCGACCACCTTGCCGGCCCGGGACTCGTCGACGATGCCGCTCCAGAGCAGGTGCCCGATGTTCGACGACAGCGCGTCGACCTGCCGGCCGTCGGCGTCCAGGGCGAGCGCGAAGTACCCGCGGTCGGCGATCCAGAAGTCGTGGTTGAACCGCTGCTTGAGGGTGGCCGCCTCCCGTTCCAGCCGGTCGGCGTAGGCCGGGTCCCCCCAGAACGTCCGGGCCAGCCGGGCGGCCCGCATCTTCGCGTCGTACGCGTAGCCCTGCAACTCGCAGGTGGCTCGGGGAAAGCCGGGCATCCGACCGTCGGCGTACGAGATGGCGTCCCAGGAATCCTTCCAGCACTGGTTCTTCAGGCCGGTCTCCGGGTTGCGGGTCTGATACCAGAGGTAGCCGGTGCCGAGCAGGTCACCGTAGGTGTCGATCCAATTCAGTGCCGCCCGCACGTGCGGCTCCAACCGCCGGACCAGTTGGGCGTCGCCGGTCCAGCGCTCGTACTCGTCGAGCAGGATGATGAACAGCGGCGTCGAGTCGGCCGACCCGTAGTACGGCGAGTGTGGCTGCTCCTCGAAACCGGCCGTCTCCCCGTATCGCAGCTCGTGCAGGATCTTGCCCGGCTCCTCGTCGCGGAAGTCGTCCACCCGGTGCCCCTGCAACCCGGCCAGCATCAGGATGGTCGGCGGGATCAGCTCCGGCAGGAACGGCAGCACCTGCAACGAGGTGATGATGCTGTCCCGGCCGAACAGGGTCATGAACCACGGCAGCCCGGCGGCGAGCAGCCGTACGCCCAGGGTGATCGACTCGTAGCGCAGCGCGGCCAGGTCGTTGAGGCTGCGCCGGTACGCCCCGGCCAGCGGCTCGCAGTCGCAGCCGAGCTTCGGCGCGCGGTCGATCAGCTCCTGCTGCTCGGCGCGGATGACGTCCGCGCTACGGCTGCCGCCGTACGGCAGGGTGGCCCGGATGTCCTCCCCCCGCGCCCCGTACACGATGGTGGACACGTGCAACCGGGTCTGCCACTCGCTGTTGGGGGGGATTCGGATCCGGAAGGTCATTCCGGCCGCGTCGACCGTTGCCGGCATGCTGGAGCTGATCACCGTCTCCCGGTGGAACGCCTCCCGCCGGTACGTCAGCCGCAGCTCGTTGTCGGCCGCCGTGACCGTCGTCCGCCCCCGCTTCTGCCGGGCGTTCTTGATCTCGAACAGGTCGGCGAAGTCGGCTCCCATCTCCATCCGTACGGTGAACTCGACCTCCTCTCCCGCGTGGTTCAGCACGGTCAGCACCTCCTCGAAGCTGCCGACGATCGCCCGGTTGCGGATCACCGATGTCTTGGCGTCGAGGTAGTGGGTGGGTTCGCCGGGAGCGAGGAAGAACTTCGTCCGGTACGACTCGGAGTCGTCCATCGAGAGGGTGTGCAGCCGCTCGCCGTTCACGGTCAGCACCCAGTTGGACAGGAACCGGGTGTCGAAGGAGAACAGCCCGGTCGGGAAGTCATAGGACGGCTCGATGTCTCCCGTCCGGTCGCTGACCAGGAAGGTGTTGCCGTCCAGGATGCTGACCAGATCCTTCACGCCTGCCGCCCGGCCTGCTTCCGGGCCACCTCGCGCGGGTCGCGGGTGCCCGGCGGGTCGGGGAAGAACCGCCGAAAGGCCAGGAAGAGCACCACGTTCCCGCTGAACGTGCTCTCGTTGCGCAGCACCGCCGCGACCCCCTGGGCCTCGCCGGTCACCAGCCGGTCGAACAGGGCCGCGCTGCTGTACCAGATGGCGTCGGCCGGCCCGCGGTGACGGCTGACCTGGACCGATCCCGGCCGCATCCGAACCAGCCAGTGCTCGGTCGCGTCGTCGGTGGTGAGGTCGATCTGAAGGGTGCCGTCCGCCAGGCCACCGAGGACCGCCGGGGCCCGCGCCGGCAGCGATTCGAAGAACCTCTCCGTCACCTCGGTCACACCCGAATCGTAGGCAGCCGTCCGAGATGTCGGGTCGGTATCCGCACTCCGCCCCGACCGGCCGCCGAGGCGTGCCGCCGGTCAGTAGACCAGCGCCTGCGCTCCCTCGGCCAGGGACTCCTCGACGAAGACCGCGGCGCCGGCGATCCGGACGCCGGGCAGCACGTCGTCCGGTCCGATCTCGCGGCGGGCCGCGCACTGGGTGCAGGCGGTCACCCGGCCACTGGTCAGGATGACGTGCAGCAGCTCGGCCAGCGGCGCCGAATGTGGCAGCTCGAACTCCTGGGCGCGGCCGGGCAGCGCGAACCAGGTCGACTCGCCGGTCAGCCAGAGCGACACGTCCACCCCGGCCGCGACCGCGGTCGCGGCGACCGTGAACGCCTGTGCGCACCGCTCCGGGGCGTCCGCCCCAGCGGTGGCCTTGACGACGAGAGAGCGGGCCATGGGGCCCAGCATAGGATGGCCGGGATGGTTACCGAGATCGGGTTCGTCAGCCTGCTGGTCGCCGGCCTGGGCGGGCTCGCCGGTGGCCTGGTCTACCTCGCCGTACGCATATCGAGAGGACGTTGGTGACACTGGTGAGCGACGAGAACCCGCTGCAGCCCCCGTGGCTGAACGCGCCGCCGGTCGACCCGTACCCGTTCGAGGAGAGTCACGACCTGCGGGTCGGTCCGAAGCTGCACCCCGCGCTGGACGGCCTGCTGCCCTACATCGGGCTGTGGCGCGGCCGCGGCAAGGGCGGTTTCCCCACCATCGAGGACTTCGACTACGCGCAGGAGATCCGGATCAGCCACGACGGTCGGCCGTTCCTGCACTACGAGTCGCGGGCCTGGATCCTCGACGAGCAGAGCCAGCCGGTCCGCCCGGCCGGGCGCGAGGTCGGCTGGTGGCGGCCGGTGCTGGTGGACGGCCGGGCCACCGACGAGCTGGAGGCCCTGCTGACCACCCCGAACGGGGTGATGGAGCTGCACCTCGGCAAGCGCACCGGCACCCAGGTCGAGTTCGCCACCGACGCGGTGGTCCGGACGGCGACCGCCAAGGAGGTGACCGGCGGGCAGCGGCTCTTCGGCATCGTCGAGGGTGCGCTGCTCTACGCCCAGGAGATGGCCGCGATGGGGCACCCGCTCAGCGCTCACCTCTCCGCCCGGCTCGTTCGGGTCGGCGGCTGACCCTCAGGCGACGGCGAAACCCAACAGAGCGTGCAGGGCGGGGGTGCGCGGGGACCGGTCCCGGCGTACCCCGTCCAGGGTGCGCACCTCGGTGATCCCGCGCACCGATGAGCTGAACCAGATGCCGTCCGCGTCGTGCAGCTCGGCCAAGGTGACCATCCGCTCGGCGGCGGTCAGGCCCAACTCGCCGGCATGGCCCAGCAGCCAGGCGGCGGTCGTGCCGGGCAGGATGCCGGTGGTGGCGGCGGGCACCGTGCAGAGCGTGTCGCCGGTGAGCCACACCACGTTCGCGGTCGGGCCCTCCAGCGCGTAGCCGTCCGACGAGATCCAGAGCACGTCGTCCACCCCCGCCCGGTTGGCCCAACGGCGGGCGGCGCTGTTGACCGCGTACGAGGTGGACTTGATCCCGGCCGGCAGCCAGTCCAGCCCGGTGCGCGCGTCGGCGGGCACCCCCAGCGGCAGGGTCGCCACACTGATCCCGTTCCGGCGGGCCGCGCGGGACGACGCCGGCACCTCGGCCAGGGTGGCGTAGACGGTCGGTGGGCCGCCGGCCTCCGGGCCCCGGGTGCAGACCAGCCGCAGAGCCCCCTCCACCTGCGCCGGCCACCCCGCGCACACCGTGTCGAGCAGCTCGATCAGCGCGGCGGCGGATGGCAGGGGCAGCTCGACGGCGGCGGCCGCCGCGGCCAGCCGGGCGAGGTGCTCGTCGCGCAGCCACGGCCGGCCCCGGCGCAGATGCATGGTCTCGAAGAGGCCGTCGCCGCGGAGCACCCCGAGGTCGTCGCCGCGGAGCACGGGCTCGCGGGCTGGCACCGGGCCGTGTCCGAGCATGGCGATCCGCGCGGTCGTATCGGCCGCGACCTTTCCGACGGACGACAGCACCATGACCGTCGAGCGTAGCGGCGGTCCGTCGGCGTGCGGCGGTCGGCATGGTTGCCGAACTATGATCGGACGGTGTCCGAATCCTCCCTCGCGGAAATGCTCCGGGCCCGTGGGCTGCGGCTGACGGCCCAGCGGCAGCTCGTCCTCCAGGCGGTGCTCGATCTGGGCCACGCCACCCCGGAGCAGGTGCACACCGCGGTCCGGGAGGTCGCCGCCGGCGTCAACATCACCACCATCTATCGCACGCTGGAGCTGCTGGAACGGCTCGGCCTGGTGACCCACACCCATCTCTCGCACGGCTCGCCGACCTACCACGCGGCCGGTGAGCACCAACACGTCCACCTGGTCTGCCGGGAGTGCGGCGCGATCGACGAGATCGATCCGGAGCTGCTCCGTCCGCTCGCCGACCAGTTGGCCGCGCAACGGGGGTTCCGGGTGGACATCGGGCACGTGTCGCTCTTCGGCGTCTGCGAACGCTGCGAGAACGGGGACCAGAAATGATCGACATCGCGGGAGCGGTGGCCGTCGAGAGCATCGACGAGGCCAGCCGCGACCAGCCGGAGCCGGCGCACGCCGCGGCCGGCGTGCGGGGGGTGGCCGCGCACTACGGTGACCCGCTGCGCGAGCAGCGCATCCTGGACACCGAGGTCGGCCTGGTCGACCGGTCGCACCGGGGGATCCTCGCAGTGCCCGGGGAGGAACGGGCCGGTTGGCTGCACACGATCACCTCGCAGCACCTGGCGACGCTGGCCGCCGGCGAGGGCACCGAGCTGCTGGTGCTCTCCCCGCACGGGCACGTCGAGCAGCACGCCCTGGTCGCCGAGGACGGCGAGACCACCTGGCTGGACACCGAGCCGGGCGCGACCGCCGACCTGCTGGCGTACCTGGAGAAGATGCGGTTCTTCAGCAAGGTCGAGCCCCGCGACGCCACCGGCGAGCGAGCTCTGCTGTCGCTGGTCGGGCCGGCGGCGCCGGACGCGCTGGGCACGCTCGGCGTGACCGGGCTGGCCGCACCGGACCTGGTCGCGGTGCCCGGTCCGAAGTTCGCGGCCGGCGCCGTGCCACCGCGGGCGAGCGTTCGGTACGACGTACGGCCGCTGCCCGTCGGCGGCTGGGCCCGGCGCGGCCCGCTCGGGGTGGATCTGCTGGTCCCGCGATCGGCGATGGACCAGGTGGTGGCGGAACTGCGCGGCGCGGGCGTGCCGGTCGCGGGGCTCTGGGCGTACGAGGCGATCCGGGTGGCCGCCCGGCGACCCCGGGTCGGGGTGGACACCGACCACCGGACCATCCCGGCGGAGGTCGACCTGATCGGCCCGGCGGTGCACCTGGACAAGGGCTGCTACCGGGGGCAGGAGACGGTGGCCCGGGTGCACAACATGGGCCGACCGCCGCGCCGCCTGGTGCTGCTGCACCTGGACGGGGTGACCACCGACCAGCCGCCGACCGCCGGCACTCCGGTGACCCTCGACGGCCGGGCCGTCGGCTTCGTCGGCACCGCCGTGCTGCACCACGAGCTCGGCCAGATCGCGCTCGCGGTGCTGAAGCGGAACGTCCCGGAGGACGCCGCGCTGCTGATCGGTGCGACGGTGGCGGCGATCGACCCGTCCTGACCGGGCCGTCTAGGATCGCCGGCATGACGACAGGGACGTTGATCACGGTGGCCCCGACCGGCGCGGAGTCGGCCAAGGCGGAGGTGCCGGCGCTGCCGGTGACGCTCGACGAGCTGCTGCGCACCGCCAAGGAGTGCGAGGCGCTCGGCGCCGCCGTGATCCACGTCCACATCCGCGACGACGCGGCGCGGCCGACCCTCGACCCGGTGCGCCTGCGGGAGACGGTCGCGGCGCTGCGGGAGAGCACCGACCTGATCGTGCAGCTCTCCTCCGGCGGTGCGGTGACCGACCCGGAAGCCTCCCGACTCGCCGTGCTCGACGCCGCGCCGGACATGGCCTCGTGCACCATGGGCACGGTCAACTTCGGCGACGACGTCTTCCTCAACCGCTGGGAGTTCATCGTCGACCTGCACACCCGGATGCAGGAACGCGGAATCGTTCCGGAGTACGAGATCTTCGACCTCGGCCACCTGTCCGCGTTGCAGCGGCTGCTCGGCAAGTACGGACCGCCGGCCGGAGGGCATGTGCACGTCGACTTCGTGATGGGTGTGCCGGGCGGCATGCCGGGCACCACCGAGACGTTGGTGGCGGCGCACCGGATGCTGCGTGACCTGCCCGAGGGCACCACCTTCTCGGCCACCGGCATCGGCCGCAGCACGATTCCGGTCATGCTGACGTCGCTGTCGACGGGCGGGCACCTGCGGGTCGGTATGGAGGACACCGTGACGTACGCCAAGGGCCGCCCGGTGGAGTCCAACATGCAACTGGTCGCCCGCGCGGTCGGTTTCGCCCAGCTCGCCCAGCGTCCCCCGTTGACCACCGCCGAGGCCCGCGAGCTGCTGGGGCTGTAAGGCCGAGCCCGTCCGGCGCCCCTGTCACCCGGGCGGTGGACGACCAGGTCACCCCGCCGACGGGCACCTCCGGACCGTCGGTACCGTCCAGCACGTGGGAAAGACGTACGAGGGCGGCGCGCCGCTCGCCGAGGTGGTCCGGTCCGGGTTCGTCGAGGGTATGCACCGCGGCTCGGTGGTGGTGCTGGACGCCGTCGGTGTGCCGGTGGCCGCCGCCGGGGACGTGACCGCACCGATCTTTCCCCGCTCGGCCAGCAAGCCGATGCAGGCGATCGGGATGCTCCGCGCCGGCCTGCCGTTGACCGACCCGGCCGACCTGGCGCTGGTGTCGGCCAGCCACGCGGGTGAGGAGTTCCACCTGGCTCGGGTCGGCGCGTTGCTGGACCGGGCCGGGTTGGACGCCTCGGCCCTGCACTGCCCGCCCGACCTGCCGGTGGGGGCGGCGGCCCGCGAGGCCGTGCTGCGAGCCGGTGGCGGCCCGACCCGGGTGCAGATGAACTGCTCCGGCAAGCACAGCGGCATGCTGCTGACTTGCCAGGCGGCCGGGTGGCCGCTGGACGGCTACTGGCGGCCGGAGCACCCGTTGCAGCAGCGGCTGCGGGCGGCCATCGAGGAGTTCACCGCTGAGCAGGCGGCAGCGGTGGGAGTGGACGGCTGTGGAGCGCCGGTGCTGGCGGTGTCGCTCACCGGCCTGGCCGGGGCGTACCTCCGGCTGGTCGAGGCCGAGCCCGGCTCGGTGCCGCGTGCGGTGGCCGATGCCATGCGCGCCCACCCGGAGATCGTCGGCGGCACCCGGGCCGACGACACCCGGCTGATGCGCGGCGTACCGGGCCTGCTGGCCAAGGTCGGCGCCGAGGGCGTGATCGCGGTGGGGCTGCCGGGCGTCGGCGCCGTCGCGCTGAAGATCGACGATGGCGCGGACCGGGCCAGGATGCCGGTGCTGGTCTCCGCGCTGCGCCGGCTCGGCGTGGACGCTCCGGTGCTGGCCGAGTACGCCGAGATGCCGCTCTTCGGCGGCGGCGTCCCGGTCGGCGCGGTCCGCCCGCTCTGGTGACCGCCAACCCGCCGGTCCGGTGTGCCGGGCCGGCGGGCGGAGCCGGGTGGATCAGCTCAGGAAGTCGAGCAGGGCGGCGTTGACCGGCTCGGGGCGCTCCAGCGGCAGCAGGTGCGCCGCGTCCGGCACGTCGGGCAGGCGTACCGCGCCGGGCACCTCGGCGGCGATCCGGTCGGCGAGGCGGCTGATGTCCGGCACGTCGGCGGCTCCCGCGGTGACCAGGACGGGCATCCGCAGCTCGCCGAGGCGGCCGATCGCCGGCGGCGTCAGCTCGCCCACCTCCACCGCGCCGAGCGCCAACTCGGCGGCTAGCGCGCGCTGGTCCATCTCCTGCGCGAACGCGATGAGCCCGGGGTCGACGTCGGCCGGCTGACGACCCGGGCCGACCACCCAGAACCGCACCTCGCCGGCCGCACCGGCGACGAAGTCGTCGGGGTCGACCTCGCCGACCAGGCCGTCCCAGAGGTCGTTGGCCTCCTCGGACCACTGGTTCCCGGAGACCGCCGTGTCGAACAGCGCGAGCGCGCTTACCCGGTCCGGGTGGGCCAGGGCGGTGTCGATGGCGACCGACCCGCCGAAGGAGCAGCCCACTAGGGCGGCCCGGGGCAGGTCGAGTGCGTCCAGCAGGCCGACCACGTCGTCGTGGTGGGCGAACGGCGTCGGAGGCAGCTCGGAGTCGCCGTAGCCGCGCAGGTCCGGGACGATCACCCGGTGCCGGGCGGCGAGCGCGGGCAGCTGGCCCCGCCACATCCGGCGGTCGGCGATGCCGGCGTGCAGCAGCACGACGGGTGAACCGCTGCCGGCCTCGTCGTACGCGATGACTGCTCCATTGACTGTGATCTTGTCCACGGACGGACGGTACGGATCGTGCGAGCCGCACGCAAGCAGGTTGCTGAGACCTTGCTAACTCTGGCTAGCATTTTGCTTGCAAGAGTTAGCAAGGGCGGTTAGCGTCGCTGTCATGGCCACACCGAAGGACCTCCCCGACGTCGGCGGGTTCATCCGCGATCTGCGGCGCAACGCCAAGATCTCGCTGCGGCAGCTCGCCGAGCAGGCGGGGGTCAGTAACCCGTACCTCAGCCAGATCGAGCGCGGCCTGCGCAAGCCCAGCGCCGAGGTGCTCCAGCAGTTGGCCAGTGCGCTGCGGGTCTCCACTCCCGCGATGTACCTGCGCGCCGGGCTGCTCGACGACAAGGAGGGCCACGGTGTGCTCGCCGCCATCGCGGTGGACCCCGACCTGACGATGGCCCAGAAGCAGTCGCTCAGCCAGATCTACGAGACGTTCCGCCGGGAGAACACCCGGTTGGCGGAGGCCCGGGCCGCCGCCGAGGGCGTCGGCACGGACACCACCGGCGACGTGACCACCCCGACCGATGTCGCCGATCAGCCGGCCGATGTGGCCAACCTGGCGGCCACCGGCCCCACCACCGCCAGCGGCACCCCGACCGAGGCCGTGATCGAGTCGGTTGCCGTCACCGAGGCGGGCAACACACCCGCCCCGACCAGCACCAGCACCCCCGAGAAGAAGGCCGCCGGTCCGGCGGTCCGGAAGGCCGCCGACGCGGCCGAAGAGGAGACCTCATGACCGAGCCGAAGACCAACCGCATCCCCGCCCCTATCTACGCCGCCGCTGGCGCCGGGGAGTTGGCCCTCGAGCAGCTGCGCAAGCTTCCGGCCGTGGTCGGCGTGCTCGGCACCCGGGTCGTCGCCGACCTGGGCGGCCGGGCCGTGCTGACCGGCTTCGATCTGCGCCAGAAGGCCACCGAGACGCTGCGTACCGCCAACGAGACCGCCGAGAGCCTGCGTGGCCGGGCCCAGGCCGAGCTGGACCTGGCGAAGCTGCGCGAGTCGGCCGACCTGGACCGGCTGCGCGCCGCCGCCACCCGCAACGCCGCGGTGGTCGTCGCCGGTGCCCAGGCCGCACAGGAGCGGGCGTTCGCCGCGTACGGCGCACTGGTCGCCCGCGGTGAGCGGGTCGTCGGCGCCGGCGTGCTGGAGGCCGCCGAGACGGTCAACGCCGACATCGAGGCGACCGAGGCCGTGACGCCGGCCGCCACGCCGGTCGAGGCCACCGCCTCGGCCGCCACCACCCCGGTCGAGGTGCCGACCCCGGCCGACGTGGCCGAGATCGCCGAGGCCAAGCCGGCCGCCGTCAAGAAGGCCGCCCGGGCGCCGAAGGCCGCCAAGCCCGCCGTGACTCCGTCGGCGAAGCTGCCCCGGGTGACCAAGCGGACCCGTCCGGCTGCCAAGTAGTTCGTGCTGTCGACGACCCCGACGGCGTCCTTGTCGGACGTAGTCGGGGTCGTCGACATAAACTTGCCGGCATGGCCAACGCCGCGCCGATCTTCGCGTTCGAAGTCCGCTACGTGATCGAGCTGATCCTGCTCGTCTTCGCGCTGATCATCCAGGGTGTCGCGCTGGTGCACGCCGTCACGCAGCGCTCCGACGCCTTCCCCGCAATCGGGACGCTGCCCAAGGGTGGCTGGATCGCCATCCTGGCGGTGTGCCTGGTGCTGACACTGCTCGGCTTCGGTCCGATCAGCCTCTTCGGACTGATCGGCATCGCCGCCGCGCTCATCTACCTGCTCGACGTCCGGGTCGGCCTGCGCGACCTGAGCGACGGCAAAGGGTTCTGGTGAGAGGCTTCCGCTGGCCACCCCCGCCGGACGGCGGGCCCCGCACCTGGGGCCCCGGCCCGGGCGGGCCGCGTACCGGTCGGCCGGCGCTGCCTGAGCCCGAGACCGAGCTGGTCACCACCCCGCACGGCGTACGGCTGGAGCGGCTGGTCACCGGCACCGGTGATCTGGTCACCGTGTTCGCGCACGGGTTGGGCAACGGCATCGCCACCACCCGCCCGTTCGGCAGTGGGGTGACCGGCCGCAAGGTGTTCTTCCAGTTCCGTGGGCACGGCCGCTCCGACGCGCCGGCCGGGCCGTGGAGCTACCTGGACCTGGCCCGGGACCTGCGCTCCATCGCGGATCTCGGCGGAGCCAGCCGCGCGTTCGGGGCGAGCCTCGGCGCGGGCGCGCTCTGCCGGCTGCTGGCCGAGAGCCCGGAGCGCTTCGAGAAACTGGTCTTCTTCCTGCCGGCGGTGCTCGACCAGCCGCGCGGCCCGGTCGCCCGGGAACGCGTCACGGACCTGCTGGAGGCGGTCGAGAGCGGCGACGCCTCGGCGGTCGCCGACGTGGTCTCGCTGGAGTTGCCGACGGCGGTCCGTAACACTCCGGCCGGTTGGTCGTACCTGCGGCAGCGGCTCGACCAGCTGCTCCGCGACGGTCTGGCCGACGGCCTGGCCACCCTGCCGGATCAGGCGCCGCTGCGCGACGCCACGGCCCTGTCGGCGGTCGCCGCGCCGGCCCTGGTGATCGGCTGCGCGGGCGACGACCTGCATCCGGTCGAGGTGGCCGAGCAGCTCGCCGCCGCGCTGCCCCAGGCCACCCTGCACGTGTACGACCGGCCCGGCGTGCTCTGGACGGAACGCGCGGATCTGCGCGAGCGCATCTCCGGCTTCCTCAACGAGTAACGTCGCCTGTCATGGGCGTCACACAGCATGGCCGGACTCACCGGCTGGACCTCACCGACCCGACCCTGCGCGAGTGGACCTGCACGGTTCTGCACGCCGACCCGGAGCAGGGCATCGTGCTCGACCGCTCGGCGTTCTACCCGGGCGGTGGCGGTCAGCCACCGGACCACGGCGTGCTGCTCTGGCAGGGCGTGCAGACCCGGATCGTCGGCACCCGCAAGGGCGACGACCCGTACCTGATCCCCGCCGAGGGTGACCCGCTGCCGCCGGCCGGCACCGAGGTCGTCGGCGCGGTGGAGGACGAGCGCCGCAGCCGTCTGATGCGTACCCACTCCGGGCTGCACGTGCTCTGCGGGGTGGTGTTCCGCGATTTCGGCGCGCTCGTGACCGGGAACTCCATGGAACCGGGCGAGGCCCGGATGGACTTCAACCTCCCCGAGGTGCCGGCCGACTTCAAGAGCCGGATCGAGGAGTTGGTCAACGCCGAGGTGGCCGCCGACCGTTCGGTCGCCGTCCGGGTGCTGCCGCGCGCCGAGGCGCTCTCCCTGCCGGACATCATCCGCACCCAGTCCAACCTCATCCCCGCGGACGAGCAGGAGGTCCGGATCGTCGACATCGTCGGGCTGGACGTGCAGGCCGACGGCGGCACCCACGTCGCGTCCACCGCCCAGATCGGCAAGGTGCAGGTGGTCAAGGTGGAGAGCAAGGGTCGGGCCAATCGCAGGGTCCGCGTCCGCCTGGTCGACTGACCTGGGGGCAACGCCCAGCCGGGTGGTGTGCGGGTACTCACTCGCCGCCTGACAGCCGGTCCGGAAATTCAGACGGCGGCTGTCAGGTATTGCTGACAGCCTCACAGACATGACGCAACCGCTGACAGGAAAGATCGCGCTCGTCGCCGGCGCAACCCGGGGTGCCGGGCGGCAGATCGCCGTCCAGCTCGGCGCCGCCGGGGCCACCGTGTACGCCACCGGCCGGAGCAGCCGCGCCGGCCGCTCCGAGATGGACCGGCCGGAGACCATCGAGGAGACCGCCGAGCTGGTCACCGCCGCCGGCGGCGTCGGCATTCCGGTCCGGGTCGACCACCTCGTGCCGGATCAGGTGCGCGACCTGGTCGCCCGGATCGACGCCGAACAGGGCCGCCTCGACGTGCTGGTCAACGACATCTGGGGCGGCGACCCGCTGGTCACCTGGGAGAAGCCGGTCTGGGAGCAGCCACTGGACGCCGGTTTCCGCACCCTGCGGCTGGCCATCGACACGCACATCATCACCAGCCACTTCGCGCTGCCGCTGCTGATCCGCAGGCCCGGCGGCCTGCTGGTGGAGATCGGCGACGGCACCAAGGCCTACAACGACGACAACTACCGGCTGTCGGTCTTCTACGACCTGGCCAAGGTCTCGGTCAACCGGCTCGCCTTCAGCCAGGCGCACGAGCTGAAGCCGCACGGCGGCACCGCCGTCGCGCTCACCCCCGGCTGGCTCCGCTCCGAGGCCATGTTGGAGCACTTCGGCGTGACCGAGGAGAACTGGCGCGACGGGGCGGCCACCGACCCGCACTTCCTCATCTCGGAGACGCCGGTCTTCGTCGGACGCGCGGTGGCCGCGCTCGCCGCAGACGAGGAGAAGGCCCGCTGGAACGGCATGTCCGTCGACGCCGGCACGCTGGCCAAGGTGTACGGGTTCACCGATCTCGACGGCAGCCAGCCGGAAGCCATCCGGTACATCGTCGAGGTGGTCGAAACCGGTAAGCCGGCCGACGTCACCGGCTACCGGTAGAGCGCGCGGAGCCGGTCGGCCGCCCCGGCGAACAGCTCCCGCAGCTCGGGTGGATCGAGAATCTCCACCTCGGGGCCGAGCCCGAGAAGCTGGTGGTACGCCACCTCGACGGATTCGACCGGCAGCCGCGCCGTCACCCAGCCCTGGCTGTCGGGCTGGGTGGCGGCGGCGACCACCTCGTCGTACACGAAGGGGGCGTCGACGAGGTGTCGGAGCTGGCGCAGGCCGGCGGGGCTGAACCGGACGCCGACCGCGGCCCGCAGCATGGTCCGCAGGAACGACCCGGCCTGCTCGCGCCAGTAACCGGCCAGGTCGAAGGCCTCGTCCCGGTCGAAGCTCTCCTCGCTCACCTCAACCCCGGTCACCCGGTCCACCCGGTAGGTGCGGGTGTCGTCGCCGACCCGTCCCACCAGGTACCAGACCCCGTTCTTGAGCACCAGCCCGTACGGCCACACCCGGCGCGTCACCTCCTGGTCACCGCGCCGGTAGCGCAGCCGCACCACCCGGTCCCGCCAGACCGCCCGGGCCAGCTCGGCCAGCCACGGCGGCGGCCCGGTCTCCCGGAACCAGCCCGGCACGTCCAGGTGGAACCGCTGTCCGGCGCGGGCCGGGGCGTCCCGCAGGGCCGGCGGCAGCGCGGCGAGCACCTTCAGCTCGGCGGCGGCGACCGCGTCGGCGAGCCCCATGTCACCGGCCGGCCCGGGCAGGCCGGCGAGGAAGAGCGCCTCCGCCTCGTCCCGGGTCAGCCCGGTCAACCGGGTGCGGTAACCGCCGAGCAGACGGTAGCCACCGGCGCGACCCCGGTCGGCGTAGACCGGCACCCCGGCGGCGGAAAGCGCCAAAACATCCCGGTAGACGGTCCGCTCGGAGACCTCCAGCTCCCGCGCCAGCTCGCCCGCGGTCATCGACCCGCGAGCCTGCAACAGCAACAGCAGCGAGATCAGTCGGGAGGCGCGCACCCGCCCATCCTGCCCGGCCCGCTCACCGCCCGTTCGGGGTGAGCAGCCCCCGGTCGTACGCGGTGGCCACCGCCGCGGCCCGGTCGTTGACCCCGAGCTTGGCGTACATGTGCAGCAGGTGCGTCTTGACGGTGGCCTCGCTGATGAACAGCCGGGCCGCCGCCTCCCGGTTGGAGGCGCCCCGGGCCACCAGGGTGAGCACCTCCAGTTCGCGTTGGCTGAGCGGCTCCTCGGCCGGCGCGCGCAGCCGACCTATCAGCCGGCCGGCGACGCTCGGCGCGAGCACCGACTCGCCCCGGGCGGCGGCCCGTACCGCCCGGACCAGGTCGTCGCGGGGCGCGTCCTTCAGCAGGTAGCCGGTCGCTCCGGCCTCGATGGCCGGGAGCACGTCCGCGTCCGTGTCGTACGTGGTGAGCACCAGCAGCCGGGCGGTACTGCCGGAGCGGGCCAACCGTCCGATGGCGGTCACCCCGTCCATCCCGGGCATCCGCAGGTCCATCAGCACCACGTCCGGGTGCAGCGCCGCGACCAGCGCCAACGCCTCGGCCCCGTCGGCGGCCTCGCCCACCACGTCGAACCTCGGGTCGCCGGTGAACATCCCCCGCAGCCCGTCCCGCACCACCGGATGGTCGTCGACGATCAGCACCCGGACCGGCCCGCTCATCCGGCGCTCCCGGCGAGCGCGGGCACGGAGGCCGAGACGGCGGTGCCGACGCCCGGCTCGCTCTCGACGGCCAGTTCGCCGCCGACCCGGGCGACCCGCTGCCGCATGACGGTCAGCCCGTACCCGCCGTCGGGTCGGCCCAGGTCGGTCAGGTCGTCAACCGCGAAGCCCACCCCGTCGTCCCGGACGTCGAGGGTGACGACGTCCCCCATGTACGACAGGGTGAGCCCGACCCGGGTCGCCCTGGCGTGCCGGCCCACGTTGGCCAGTGCCTCCTGGCCGGTCCGCAACAGGGTCACCTCGACCTCCGGGTGCAGCGGGCGGGCGTCGCCGGTGACGTTGACCTCGGCGCGGATCTCGTTGATCGTCGACCAGCGCTCGGTCAGCTCCGCCAGCGCTTCCGGCAGCCGCGTTCCCTCCAGGGCCTCGGGGCGGACGGCCCGTACCGAGCGACGCGCCTCAGTGAGGCTCTCCCGGGCCAGGGTGATGGCCCCCGACACGTGCCGCTGCCAGTCGGCGTGCCGGTCCCGGGCCACCCCGGCGGCCTCCAGCTGGGTGATGATGCCGGTGAGACCCTGCGCCAGGGTGTCGTGGATCTCCCGAGCCATCCGCTGCCGCTCGTCGGTCACCCCGGCCTCCCGGGCCTGGGTGAGCAGTTGGGCGTGCAGCCCGTCGTTCTCCCGCATCGTCTCGGCCAGCCGGCGGTTCGTCTCGGCCAGCTCCTCGACCAGCTGCTTGCGGTAGGCGTGCTGCCGGTCGTTGACGGTGCTGAACCAGGTCACGGCGCCGGCCAGACCCAGATTGAACAACACCAGCACGCCCCAGAGCAGCCAGTGCGACAGCACGGACGGCAGGCCCCCGCTCTGCGCGGTGGCCACCAGGACGGCCGACACGGCAACCCCGGCGAACCGCCAGTTGCCGGGCAGCGCGAACGCGTGCAGGAAGCCGCTCCACGCGAGGAAGCCGTACCACGGACTGTCGAGCACCAGGATGGCGCTGAACGTGAGGAGACCGAGGTAGTAGACCACCATCAGCACCCGCTGTGTCGCCCACCCGGGGTGCAGGGTGACGAACCAGGCTACCCAGGCCGCCGTCGCGGCGGCGACGAACAGGTGGGGGACGAACGAGTGGCCCCCGGGCGCGGGCGCGGCGGTGGTGAGCAGCGTTCCGACGGCCAGCCCGAGGTACGGCGCCAACCGGTGCAGGCCCGCTTCCCGGGCCTCCCAGGCGGACAGGCGGTCGACCTGCTCGACGGTGCTGGCCATCGGACCCCCGCTCATTCCCAGCGGAACAGTTTCGCCGCCACCACACCCGCGAGCAGGGCGACCGCCGCCATTATCCCGAGGTGCAACGGGTGTGGCGACGTCCCGGTCCAGGCATCGAGCAGCGCCTGCACCCCGGGCGGCGTGTAGTCGCCGATCCGGACCAGGAAGTCCGGCAGGAGGAACCGGGGAAGGTAGACGCCGCCGAAGAACATGGTCAGCATGAACACCGGCACCGCCATGGCCTGCGCCGCCTTGGCCGTGCGGGCCACCGCCGCCACCAGCAGACCCAGCGCGAGCAGCGCCGCCGTGCCGAGGACGAGGGCCAGCGCGAAGCCGAGCGGCCGTTGCGGCAGCGGCACGTCGAAGGCCAGCCGACCGACCACGATGAGCAGCACGGCGCTGACCAGGATGGTGGCGAGCGAGATGACCAGTTGGGCGGCCAGCAGCGCGGCCGGGCTGGCCGGAGTGGTCGCCAGCCGGCGCAGCACCCCACGCTCCCGGTAGGTGGCCAGCACCGTGGGCAGGATGTTCACCGCCGACATGGCGAGCGTGATCACCAGCAGCGACGGGACGAAGTACTCGATGAAGGACCGGTCACCGAACGCCGGATCCGGTTCGCGTAGGGCCGGAATCAGACCGAACACCACGAGCAGCGCGAGCGGCAACGCGACGGTCGTCAGCGGCGAGCCGAAGTCCCGCAGGAAGAGCCGTGTCTCGATCTTGAGGATCTGCCCGAAGGCGTGCATGTCGGTTCTCCCTCAGGCGTCGGGCCGGTGCCCGGTCAGCTCGACGAACGCGTCGTCGAGGGTGGACTGCTCCAGCCGCAGGTCGGCGGCGATGATCTGGTTGCGGGCGAGCACCGAGGTGACCGCGTGCAGCACGTCACCGGTGCCGGTGACCACCAGTCGAGTGCCGGTGCGGTGCACCGCGCTCACCTCGGGCAGGTCGGTGAGGAGCCGGTCGTCGACCGGGCTGGACGGGCGGAACCGGACGCGCTGCTCCGGGACCACCGCCGACACCAGACCCGCCGGGCTGTCCAGTGCGACGACCCTGCCCCGGTCGATCACGGCGATCCGGTCACAGAGCCGCTCGGCCTCCTCCATGAAGTGGGTGACCAGCACGATCGTCACGCCACTGTCCCGGATCTGCTCGATGAGGGCCCAGGTGTCCCGCCGGGACTGCGGGTCCAGCCCGGTGGTCAGCTCGTCCAGGATTGCGATCTGCGGGTTGCCGACCAGCGCCAGCGCGATCGACAGCCGCTGCTTCTGGCCGCCGGAGAGCTTCTTGTACGCGGTGTTCCGCTTCTCGGCCAGACCCAGCCTGTCGATCAGTTGCGCCGGGTCGGCCGGGTCGCGGTAGAACGAGGCGGACAGTTCCAGCGCCTCGGCGACCCGCAGTTGATCCGGCAGTTGGCTCTCCTGGAGCTGCACGCCAACCCGCTGGCGGAGTTGGGCCGCGTCCCTGCGGGGGTCGAGCCCGAGGACCGACACCCCGCCCCCGTCCGGGACGCGAAGCCCGGCGACACACTCCACCGTGGTGGTCTTCCCTGCGCCGTTCGGACCGAGTACGCCGAAGATCTCCCCGGCCTCGACCGTGAACGACACGTCGGCAACGGCGACGACATCGCCGTACCGCTTGTGCAGGTTGGTCACCTCAATGACCGGCATCGTGCCGCCTTCCGCCGTCGTACCCGTACCTCTTCAGCGTGGCGGCAGCGGCACGGCGGCGAATCGACCAGCCGTTGGTGATCTTTGTGGCAGCGGCTGACCCCGGCGATCCACCAACCGGTTGATGTGCAAGGAAGGGCACCTTGTTAACGCCTCGTGTAGAGCAGGGGCCCCCTATTAACGCGCCGCGTCAACGCGCCGCCCGGCGGGGGTCGGCACTGATCGCTAGGCTGCTCGGTCGTGGACGCCAGCAGAATCGCCAGCCCGGTGACCGGGGCCGTCGGACGCTTCTTCACCGGGGCAGGGCTGCTCCTGCGGGGGCTGGGTCTCTACGTCCGCAGCCCCGGTCTGATGCTGCTCGGCATCGTGCCGGCACTGATCTCCGGTGTGCTCTTCGTTGCCGCGTTCGCCACCCTCGTGTACTTCGTGGACGACATCGCCGCCCTGGTCACTCCGTTCGCCGACGACTGGTCGACCACCGCCCGGAACCTGGTCCGGGTGATCGCCGGGCTGGCCGTCCTGGGCCTCGGCGGCCTGCTCGCGGTGGTCAGCTTCACCGCGGTCACCCTGGTCATCGGCGACCCGTTCTACGAGAAGATCTCCGAGCGGGTGGAGGAGCGGTACGGCGGCACCCCGGGTGCGGTGGAGGTGCCCTTCTGGTCGTCGCTGCGTCGCAGCCTCGCCGATTCGGTACGCCTGGTGGCCCTCGCGGCGCTGGTCGGTATCCCGCTCTTCGTGGCCGGCTTCATCCCGGTGGTGGGGCAGACCGTGGTGCCGGTGATCGGGGCGGCGGTGGGCGGATGGTTCCTCGCCCTGGAGCTGGTCGGGGCGCCCTTCTACCGGCGCGGCATGCGGTTGCCGGACCGTCGGTCGGTGCTGAAGGCGGACCGGCCCATGGCGCTCGGCTTCGGCGTGGCGGTCTTCGTCTGCTTCCTGATCCCGCTCGGCGCGGTACTGGTCATGCCGGCCGCGGTTGCCGGCGCCGCGCTACTGGCCCGCCGCTCGCTCGGCCAGTCGATCGACGAACGGGTGTCCACGCCGCCGGCAGGCCACCCCATCGAGGAGCGCTGACATGGAGATCACCCTGATCGAGGGAGACATCACCGCCCAGCGGGTGGACGCGATCGTGAACGCCGCGAACTCGTCCCTGCTCGGCGGCGGTGGGGTCGATGGCGCCATCCACCGGCGTGGCGGGCCGGCCATCCTGACCGAGTGCCGGGCACTGCGGGCATCGCGATACCCGGACGGCCTGCCCACGGGACAGGCGGTGGCGACCACGGCAGGGGAGCTGCCGGCCCGCTGGGTCATCCATACCGTCGGGCCGGTCTGGTCGACCACCGAGGACCGCTCGTCGCTGCTGCGTGACTGCTACGCCAACAGTCTGCGGGTGGCCGACGAGCTGGGCGCGACCACCGTGGCGTTCCCGCTGATTTCCGCCGGCATTTACGGCTGGCCGATTGAGGACGCCGTCGGCCAGGCGCTGTCGGTGCTGCGCCCGGCCGCGCCGGTGAACGTCACCGAGGCCCGCCTGGTCCTCTTCGGCGCCGACACGCACGCCACCGCCCGCCAGGTCTTCGCCGCCGGCCCTCCGGCATAGCGAAAGCCCCCGGAGACGCCGGGGGCTTTCGGGATGTAGCGGTCAGAAGGTGGTCTTCACCTGGTCAACGAACCCCTGCCACGCCTGGGGGTCGAACCGCTCCTCGACGAGGCGTTCGCCGACGCGGTGCAGCTCGGCCTCACCCCCGACCCGGCGGCGTACGTCGAACGGTTCCTCGTCTGGGTCCGTCCCCGCGTCGACTGACGCTGATCAGGTCAGCTCGGCCAGGCAGGACCACTGGGACGCGACCGGCCGGTAGCCGAGCTTGGCGTTGATCGCCAGCATCGGCGCGTTGGCCTCGTCGTTCGAGGTGTAGGCGACGCGGACGCCGCCCGCGGCGGCCCGGTGCAGCGCCGCCTTCTTGACCAGCCGGGCCAGCCCCCGACCCCGGTACGCCGGAACGGTGCCGGTGTAGTCCGACCACATCCGGTCCCCGTCCCGCTTCACGAGGCTGAACGCGGCAACCTTCCCGTCGACCTCGACGGCGGTGCTGGCCGTCTTGTCCAGGCCGAGGTTCTCCCAGACGTCGTACTGCCAGCTCTGGAAACTGATCGCGTCGATCGGCACGTCGCTGGGCTCGTCGACCGACGAGGCGGCGTTGGCCTCGTACAGCAGGTGCGGGTCCAGCTCGGCGATCGGGCGCAGTCGTACGCCCGGCGGTGGCTCGGGTAGCGGGGGCGCCGGATCCAGGTCGAGCGCGGAGTAGCGCAGCTCGCGGCTGGGTTCGAAGCCGTGCCGCCGGGCGAACGGCAACGCGTCCGGCTGCGCCCAGGTGCGTAGCCGGCGGACCCCCAGCGGGGTGAGGTGCTCGGTCGCGGCCGTCAGCAGCGCGGTGCCGATGCCGCGTCGCCGGTGCTCCGGGCGGACGTGCAGCAGTGCGATGTCACCGATGTCCGGCGTCGACGTCCAGCCGGGGCGTTGGGCTGACACCCAGCCGACCACCTGGGCGTCCACCTCGGCCACGAAGGCGGTCCAGCCCGCCTCGGGTGGCGGTTGGGCGATCATTTTCCGGGTCGACTCCACCCCGCGCACCAGGTACGGGTAGACCATCGCCCGCAGCGCCACCACGGCGGGGGCGTCGTCCGGCTGCGCCACACGGGTCCGCATGTCAGTCCGCCATCCGTACGGCGGCGACGGCCTCGACCTCGACGAGCTGGTCGGTGTAGCCGAGCAGGGCCACCCCGAGCAGGGTGCTGGGCGGGTCGTGGTCGCCGAAGGAGTCCCGGACCACCTCCCAGACCTTCACGAGATCGGCCTGCTCGGACGACGCCACGTACACGGTGGTCTTGACCACGTCGGTCAGCCGGGCGCCGGCGGCCCCGAGTGCGGTCTCCAGGTTCGCCATCACCTGCCGGGCCTGCGCGGCGTGGTCGCCGGGCGCGACGGTCCGCCCCTCCGCGTCGAGCGGGCACGCGCCGGCGGTGAACACCAGCCGGGCGGGCGGTTCGACGGTGGAGGCGTACGCGTACTCGGCAACGTCGGAGAGATCGGGGACGTGCAGCAATGCGACAGGATCCGGCATGCCCGCGAGGCTAACGACGATGGAACACCGGGGCGACGGATTAATGACCGGCGAGACGCTCAGGCGGAGGCGCGCCGGATCAGCTCGGTGGGGAGCATGACCGCCGGTTCGATGGTCTCGCCGGCGGCCATCCGGAGCAGCTGCCGGGTCATCCGCCGGCCGATCTCCACGATCGGCTGCCGGACGGTCGTCAGCGGCGGCTCGGTGTACGCGGCGGTCTCGATGTCGTCGAAGCCGACCACCGCGACGTCCTCCGGCACCCGCCGGCCTGCCTCGCGCAGCGTCCGCAGGGCGGCGTGCGCCATCAGGTCCGAGGCGGCGAAGACCGCGTCCAGGTCGGGGTGCTCGGTGAGCAGCCGGTGCATCGCCGCCGCCCCGGATTCCCGGGTGAAGTCCCCGATCGCGACCAGCTCGGGCAGCCCCGCGTCGGCGACCGTGCTGCGGTAACCGCTGAGCCGTTCGATCCCGGCCACCATGTCCTGTGGCCCGGCGATGGTGGCGATCCGCCGGCGACCGCTGTCGATCAGGTGCCGGACGGCCGCGGTGACCCCGCCGACGTGGTCGACGTCGACGTACGGCACGGGCACGTCGCCGAGCGGACGGCCGCTGCACACCACCGGGATGCCGAGCCGGGCGAGCGTGCCGGGCAGTGGGTCGGCGCCGTGCAGCGAGGCGAAGAGCACCCCGTCGACGTGCCGTCCGGTGGTGAACCGCTCGACCCGGTGGTGCCCCGCCGGTGAACCGGCCAGCATCAGCACCAGCTGCTTGTCGGCCGCCTCCAGCTCCTGGCTGACCCCGCGGATGATGCCGGGGAAGACCTGGTCGTCGGAGAAGACCCGGGTGGCCGCCTCCGGCATGACCAGGGCGATCGAGTCGGTGCGTTGGGTGACCAGGCTGCGGGCGGCCAGGTTGGGCACGTACCCCAGCTCGGCGACCGCCCGGTTGACCGCCTCCCGGATGGGCTGGGCGACGGTGGTGGAGCCGTTGACCACGCGCGAGACGGTGGCCCGGGACACCCCGGCCCGCGCCGCCACCGCCTCGAGCGTCGGCCGTTGCGCCGTCGTCATCGCGACTTCCCCCCGCTCGTCACAGCCCGTTCCGGGAGATCACCTCCTGGTACCACCGGGCGCTGGCCTTCGGTGTGCGCCGCTGGGTCAGGTAGTCGACGTGCACGATCCCGAACCGCTTGCGGTAGCCCTCCGCCCACTCGAAGTTGTCCAGGAACGACCATACGAGATAGCCGCGCAGGTCCACGCCCCGGGAGATCGCCTTGTGTGCGGCCCGCAGGTGTCCGTCGAGGTAGGCGATCCGGTCGGTGTCGATCACCTGCCCCGGCCCGTCGGGCGAGTCGGCGCCCGGCTTGTCGGGGAACGCGGCGCCGTTCTCGGTGATCAGCAGCGGCACACCGGGGTAGTCGGTGGCGATCCGCTCCAGCAGCCGGGTCAGCCCGGCCGGTTCGATCATCCAACCCATGTCGGTGAAGGGCCCGGCCGCTGGCAGGAACTGCACGGCGCCCTCGGTGCCCGGGTACGCACCGCCGCCGCCGGCTCCGTCGGGTCGACCGGCGGGTGGTGAATGTCAAGAGAGCGCTCTCTCATCGATGCCCGTCCGTGACGTGCACGCCCACACGACCGAGGGCGCCACCCCCCCCGTGGGGTGACGCCCTCCTCGTGTCGTCCCGGGCCGGCCCGGGCGGCGGTCAGCGGGTGCGCAGCCCGTCGAGCAGGCTGCGGTCGCCGCTGACGTCCAGCGTCTCGAAGTTGATCCGGCCCCAGAGCGCCAGCAGCAGGTCGCTCGCGCTGCCGCTGACCTGCGCCCGGGCGTGGTGGTCGTCGTGGTCGAAGATGGTCGCGGTGTCGAGCAGCGCCACCCCCTCCCCGCGCAGCCGCAGATACCACTCCTGGGCGGCGTCGGTCGCGGAGAGCTGCACCACGCCGTGCCACTCGCCCGGATCCCGCCGCCGGCCCGCGGGCAGCCAGGTGTCCAGCACCTCGCTCACCCCGTCGGCGGCGAGCTTCGCCTCCACCGGCTCACCGGCGGCGATGGCGAGCTGGGCGTCCCAGCGGTGCACCGCCGTCTCGTGCGCCATCCGGCGCGGCCAGAAACCGGCCTTCTTCGGCTGCGGCGCCCAGTTCCACGCCGGAGCCTCCGCGTCGAGCCCGTCGAAGAGGGTCATCAGCTGGTCGTACCCCTGCTGCCAGAGTTGGAGGGGACTCCGGCCCGGGTCCGCCACGAGTGGCTCCCGGCGGGGCGGCGCGGTGGTCAGGCCGGAGCCGACAAACGAGGAAACCCAGTGGTAGATGCCGGCGAGGTGCAGAGTGAGATCGTTGACCGTCCAGCCCGGACAGGACAGCACCGGCGTCTCCGGCGGCGCTTCGGCCACCGCCGAGGCGAAGGCGGGGCCCTCCGTCCGGAGCGCTCCGATCCAGAAATCCTTGCTGCCCTGTAATTTGCTCATCGCCATCCTCCCGGGGGTGCCGGGCCACCACTGGGTGCCACGGCTGCCCCTCAGCCTAAGGTGAAAGACGTGTCAGACGCCTACGCCCAGCCGACAACCGAAGCCGATCGTGCCAGCACTGGTCCACTGGCCGGCTACACCACGCTGCGGATGGGTGGGCCGGCCCGGCGGATCATGGCGGCGGGCAGCGCCGACGAGATCGTCCGGGCCATTCGAGCCACGGACGACCCGCTCCTGATCCTGGCCGGCGGCAGCAACGTGGTGATCGGCGACGCCGGTTTCCCCGGCACCGTCGTCCTGGTGCGCTCCCGCGGCCTGCGGATCGTCGCCGAGGACGCTGATTCGGTCACCGTACGGGTCGAGGCCGGCGAGCCGTGGGACGACCTCGTCGCCGCGACCGTGGCCAACGGCTGGGCCGGGCTGGAGTGCCTCTCCGGCATCCCCGGCTCGACCGGTGCCACCCCGATCCAGAACGTCGGCGCGTACGGCCAGGAGGTCGCCGAGACCATCACCGGGGTCGAGGTGTACGACCGGGCCGAGGACAACCGCCAGTTCGTCCCCGCCGCCGACTGCGGCTTCGCATACCGGGGCAGCATCTTCAAGTACCGGGACCGGATGGTGGTGCTCTCCGTCGACTTCCGGCTCGCCCGGTCCCCGCTCTCCGGCCCGGTGCGCTACGCCGAACTGGCCCGGGCGCTCGGTGTCGAGGTGGGCGAGCGGGTGCCGCTGGCCGATGCCCGAGCGGCGGTGCTGCGGCTGCGCGCCGGCAAGGGCATGGTGCTCGACGCCACCGACCCGGACACTCGCTCGGTCGGCTCGTTCTTCACCAACCCGGTGCTCGACCGGGCGACGTACGAGCTGCTCCGGGAGCGCGCCGCCGAGCTGGGCGAGCCGCCGGCCTGGCCCGGCCACGACGACACGGTCAAGGTGAGCGCGGCCTGGCTGATCGACAAGGCCGGCTTCACCAAGGGCCACCCCGGCCCGGACGGCGTGGCGATCTCCGGCAAGCACACGCTGGCCCTCACCAACCGCAGCGGCGCAGCCAGCACGTCTGACCTGCTCACCCTGGCCGCCGACATCCGGGACACCGTGCACACCCGCTTCGGCGTGACCCTGCACCCCGAACCCGTCCTCATCAACTGCGCCCTCTGACCCCCCGGCGCGGCCCCGTCAGGTGCTGGGAGCGACGCTGGGCCAGGGGAGGGTCAGTTCGCCCTGCCGCCAGCGGTGGGGGCGGTTCAGGACGGGCCAGCCGGCTTCTTTCAGGTGGGTCACGGCGCGTAGCCAGCGTTGGCGGGGGCCGAAGGTGGCGTACGGGGCGGCGGCCTGCCAGGCGCCCTCCAGCGCCCGGATCAGGTCGTGCACCGGCTCGCCGGGGACGTTGCGGTGGATCAGCGCCTTGGGCAGCCGCTCGGCCAGCTCGGCGGGGCTGCCCAGCGTGGTGAGTTTCGCGGCCAGGGTCAGCGTCCGGGGGCCGTCGGCGTCGATCAGCAGCCAGCCGGCGAGCCGGCCCAGCTCGTCGCAGGTGCCCTCGACGAGCACCCCTCTGGGGGCCAGAGCGGCGGTCATCGTCCGCCACGCGTCCGGCACCTCGCGCTCGTCGTACTGGCGCAGCACGTTGAACGCGCGGACCAGCACCGGCCGGAGCCCGGCCAGCTCGAATCCGCCCCGGGCGAAGGTCAGCCCGGGTGGGTCGGCGGCCGGCGTCGCGGCCGCCACCCGGGCCGGGTCGATCTCCAGCCCGACCAGCCGTACGTCCCGGCGGACCCCGGCGGCCAGCCGGGCCCGCAGCTCCACCGCGGTCACCGGGGTGGCGCCGTAGCCGAGGTCGACCACCAGGGGATCGGCCGCCGCCCGTAGCCGGTCGGCGCAGGTGGAGACGATCCAGTTGTCCACCCGGCGGAGTCGGTTCGGATTCGTCGTCCCCCGGGTGACCACGCCGAGCGGCCGCCGCCGCGCCGCCCCGCTCACTCCCGGCGCTTCACTGCGGCCCTCGGCTCGCGACTGCGGGGCTCGCAAAATCGGCTCACTCCTCGCGCTTCACTGGCCGACCCGGTGCACCTTGTGCTGGGCGGCCTGCGCGCGCGGCCGGACCACCAGCCGGTCCACGTTGACGTGCTCGGGGCGGGTGGCGCACCAGGCGACGCAGTCCGCCACGTCCTCGGCGACCAGTGGGTCGGGCACACCGGCGTAGACGGCGGCCGCCCGGTCCGCGTCGCCGTCGAAGCGGACCAGCCCGAACTCGTCGGTCTTCACCATGCCCGGGTCGATCTCGATCACCCGCAGCGGTCGCCCGCACAGCTCCAGCCGGAGCGTGCCGGCGATGGCGGTCTGCGCGTGCTTCGCGGCGGCGTAGCCGCCCCCGCCCTCGTACACGGTCAGGCCGGCGGTGGAGGAGACCACCACGATCGTGCCCGCCCCGGACGCTTCCAGCGCCGGCAGCAGCGCCTGGGTCACCCGCAGCGTGCCGAGCACGTTGACGTCGTACATCCACTGCCAGTCGTCGATCGAACCGGACTCCACCGGGTCCAGCCCGCGCGCGCCGCCGGCGTTGTTGACCAGCAGGGTGACCGGCCCCGGTGCCCGCGCGGCGGCCTCGGCCAGCCCGGCCACCGACTCGTCCGAGGTGACGTCGCAGGTCACCGCGGTGGCCTGCCCGCCGGCGGCGGCGATCTCGGCGATCAGGTCGGCGAGCCGGTCGGTGCGGCGGGCGGCGGCGAGCACGTGGAAACCCTCGGCGGCGAGCCGGCGGGCGGTGGCCGCGCCGATCCCGCTGGAGGCTCCGGTCACGATGGCGACAGAGGTCATCCCGTCATTGTCACCCCGGCCCTCCAGCCCGGTCCGGGCGGGCGTGACGGCTGTCGGCAGCGGGCATGGGGGGTGAGCGGTGATGAGGTCCGTCACGCCGGGGGGCCGCGCCGACGAATTTCCGTAGGCCGATGGGGAAGATGAGATCCGGCGTACGGGTTGACCGAGAAGCGCCGGTCGTGCGAGGCGGCATTAACCGTTACAAGAGGAGCGGACGTGGCGGAACTGCACACCGGCGTCGGTCGTCAGCGAGGTGCCCAACCGTGGCCTCGGCCCCGCCGCATCGCGACCCTGTCGGTGCACACATCCCCGCTGCACCAGCCCGGCACGGGCGACGCCGGGGGAATGAACGTCTACATCCTGGAGGTCGCCCGGCGGCTCGCCGAGGCCAACGTCGAGGTGGAGATCTTCACCCGCGCCACCTCCGGCGACCTGCCCCCGGTGGTCGAGATGGCCCCCGGCGTGCAGGTCCGGCACATCACCTCCGGCCCGCTGGAGGGGCTGACCAAGGAGGAGCTGCCCGGTCAGCTCTGCGCCTTCACGGCCGGGGTGCTGCGCGCCGAGGCGTCCCGCCCGCCCGGCCACTACGACCTGATCCACTCCCACTACTGGCTCTCCGGCCAGGTCGGCTGGCTGGCCAAGGAGCGCTGGGGGGTGCCGCTGGTGCACACCGCGCACACCCTGGCCAAGGTCAAGAACGCCCAGCTCGCGGCCGGTGACCGGCCGGAGCCCAAGGCCCGGGTGATCGGCGAGGAGCAGGTGGTCGCCGAGGCCGACCGGCTGGTCGCCAACACCCGGGTGGAGGCCCGCGACCTCGTCGAGCGGTACGACGCGGACCCCAACCAGGTCGCCGTCGTGCAGCCGGGCGTCGACCTGGACCGGTTCCGGCCCGCGCCGGGCGACCG
Source organism: Micromonospora sp. NPDC005163 (assembly GCF_053599835.1). Lineage (NCBI taxonomy): Bacteria > Bacillati > Actinomycetota > Actinomycetes > Micromonosporales > Micromonosporaceae > Micromonospora > Micromonospora sp. NPDC005163. The sequence goes on along the minus strand of NZ_JBSFYP010000023.1, from coordinate 68,809 downwards.
GTCCGCGGTCGCCCGGGCCGCCCGCCAACGGCTCGGACTTCCGGTCGACGGGTACCTGGTGGCCTTCGTCGGTCGGATCCAGCCGCTCAAGGCACCCGACGTGCTGATCCGCGCGGTCGCCGCGCTGCGGGAGCGCGATCCGGCGTTGGCCGACCAGGTGACTGTGGCAATCTGCGGCGGGCCCAGCGGCAGCGGGCTGGACCGGCCGACCGCGCTCATCGAGCTGGCCGCCGCGCTCGGGGTCACCGACCGGGTGCGCTTCCTGCCGCCGCAGACCGGGGACGACCTGCCGGCCCTGTACCGGGCGGCCGACCTGGTCGCGGTGCCGTCGCACAACGAATCCTTCGGGCTGGTCGCCCTGGAGGCGCAGGCCTCCGGTACGCCGGTGCTGGCCGCCGCCGTCGGCGGGCTGGTCACCGCCGTACGGGATCAGGTGAGCGGGGTGCTGATCGACGGGCACGACCCGGTGGACTGGGCCCTCGCGCTGGCTCGCCTGCTGCCGGACCAGGCCCTGCGGGCGGCGCTGGCCCGAGGCGCCGCGCAGCACGCCCGGCACTTCTCCTGGGATCGCACGGTCGCCGGCCTGCTCGCCGTCTACGGCGAGGCGACCGCCGCGCACCGGGCCCGCCTCGTCGCGGACCTCGCGGGCAACCCCGCGCTCTCCTGCTCCTGGTGACCGGGCGCTGGTCGCCGCCCGGTGCTCCGGCCGGGCCGGTCGTAGAGTGGGTCCGGTGAGCCCACAGAGCGATCTTGCGACCCTGATCGAGTCCGTCTGTGCCGAGCGCGAGCTGACCTGCGAGTCGACCGGGCCGGGCTCGTACGCGGTGACCCTGCCGGGCACCCACAAGCTCAAGACGGTCTGCAACCTGATCGTCGGCGAGCACGCGCTGCGGATCGAGGCGTTCGTGATGCGCCAGCCGGACGAGCGGCGTGAGGAGCTGTGGGCCTGGCTGTTGCAGCGCAACGCCCGGATGTACGGGGTGTCCTTCTCCACTGACGCGGTCGGCGACGTGTACCTGACCGGGCGGGTCAACCCGGCCGGAGTCGACGCCGACGAGCTGGACCGGCTCCTCGGTGCGGTGCTCACGTACGCCGACGAGTCCTTCGACACCATGCTGGAGATCGGCTTCGGCAGCTCCATCCGCCGGGAGTACGAGTGGCGGGTCAAGCGCGGCGAGTCGACCGCCAACCTGGCCGCTTTCGCGCACCTCTTCGAACCCTCCGGCTCCGACCCGGCCTGACCGCCCGTCGCGCCCCGGCTCGACCCCAGCGCCCGGAGGCGGGTTGCCGGCTGGTGGTTCGGAGCGGTCCTGACGGGTATGCCGCACCGCGCGGTGCGGCAAGGGACCCCCGCGCGCCGAGGACGGAGTGTCGAGGAGCGTGAGCGTCCCATGGCTCAGCGGAACAGCTCAGGTCGCGGCGGGACTGCGACCAGGACGAAACGACAGACCGGCAACCAGACGCCGAACACTCCCGGAATCTCCGAGTCGGAGATCTCCGGGATGCGGGTGGACGACATCCGCGGGCAACTGCGCAAACGCGGGGTCTCCGGGATCTCCGCACTGCGCAAGCCCGACCTGGTGAAACAGTTGGTGCGCTCGCTGCGCGCCGAGAGCAGTGGCGCGGGCCGGCGCAGCACCGGTCCGGCCGGCCGGGCCGCCGGCACCCGGGCGTCGGCGGGTCGTGCCGCCGCGACGAAGAAGTCGGCGGCGCGGGCGGCGCCGAGCCGCGCGAAGGCCGCACCGGCGAACAAGAGCGCCCCCGCGAAGCGGGCCGCGGCCAAGAAGGCGACGGCCGCGCAGAAAACGACGGCGGCCGCCAAGAAGACGACGGCCGCGAAGAGGACGACGGAGGCCGCCAAGAAGACGACCGCCGCGAAGAGGACGACGGCGCCGGCGAAGAAGACGACCGCGGCGAAGTCGACGACCGCCCGCAAGACGGCGGCCGCCCGCAAGACGGCGGCCGCACGTAAGACGACGGCCGCACGCAAGACGACGGCCGCACGTAAGACGACGGCCCGGACCGCTCCCGCGCGGAAGGCCCCGGCCAAGAAGGCCCCGGCGCGGCCGTCGGCGGCGAAGCGGGCCGCGCCCGCCAAGCGTGCTGCGACGGCCCGGCCGGCCGGCGGCGGTACGACGGCTGGCGGGATCCGGACGGGCCGGGGCACCGGACGGTCGGTTCGCAGCTCGCAGGTGATCTCGTCGATCGCGGACCGGCCGGAGCGCCCGGGACGGAGCCTGATCACCGCGAACCACGAGGTGATCCAGCGCTGGGCACGCGAGCGCGGGGCGAAGCCGGCGACCATCGCCGGCACCGAGCGGGAGGGCCGGGCGGGGGTTCTGACCTTCAACATCCCCGGTTACCGGGAGAGCAGCCGGATCCGTGAGATCACCTGGGATGCCTGGTTCCACACCTTCGACCTGCGCCGGCTGAACCTGATCTACCAGGAGCAGATGCGGGACGGCCGGCAGAGCAACTTCTTCCGGACCGAATCACCCGATCGGGAGGACGGTTGAGGTGTTTGCGGGAATGCGCGAGGGGTATGCGGCTGTTGCCACAAACCGAGGCCCGAACTGCGGATACTCGCCAGTTGTGACCGGCAAGACAGTGGTCTGGGTTGAATCCAGAATCCGGGCGAACTAACTTTATTGCACCGCGCCACGCTTGGAAACGTTCGGGGGAGCGGCGGATCGATCAGATCCGCGCACCAGGCGAGGCGCGAGGGGACGGGTGGATCAACCGTTGGGGGACGGTGCCCACCTGTTTGGACCGGCGGCGCGAGCGGGCGACGCTTACGGGGGTGAGTGTTGCCCGCCGCCGCCGGCCCCGCCGGCGGGCGCCCACCACGACCTTTGGTCGTGGTGGGCGCTTTGCGTGTGTCGTACCCCGTGGCGGGTTCGGCCCGATCAGGCGGCCGGCACGCGGTCCCCGGGCGGTGTCGGCTCCCGGTCGGCGGCCCGGCGCAGCGCGGCGACGTGCCGCTCCCGGGACGGCCCGGCCAGCAGATGCCCGAACGCGGCCAGGAGGCCGAGCCCACCCACGATCAGCCAGTGCCGGTCGCCGAGGTACTGGAGGCTCACCCCGCCGAGCGTGGGTGCGACGAACGCCGCGGCGGGGAACGTCAGGTAGAAGACCGACTGGTACCGCGCGCGCAGTTGCGGCGGTGCCAGATCCGCGTTGATCTGCGCGTTGGGCGGGGCGGCGAGCATCGAGCCGACCGTCCAGACGACCGCGGCGCCCAGGTAGACGGCCAGCTCGTCGGCGACCGCGAGTACGCCGAAGCCGACCGCGAGCAGGGCGGTCGAGGCCGCCAGCACGACGTCCTTGCGGTGCCGGTCGATCAGCCGGGGTACGAACAGTTGCCCGAGCACGATCAGCGCGCCGCCGAGCGCCACGACCAGCCCGTACGCCGAGGGGCCCAGGCCGTCCGCGCGCATGGCCAGCGGCATGATCGTCTGAGTCTGCAGGGTGAGCACGGCCAGCACGAACGTGAGCCCGACGAAGACCAGGAAGGTCCGGTCGGTGAGCGCGGTGTGCAGACCCGGTCCCCGGGACCGGACGGAGCGGTCCGCGGGCGGTGCGGTCGGCGTCGTCGCACTGCGCCGCAGGGTTTCCGGCACCTTCCAGCCGATCACGGCGGCGGCGGTGAGGGTGGCGGCCGCGTCGACCAGGAACAGCGCGGTGAAGCTCGCCTCGGCCAGCACCCCGGCGAGCACCGAGGCGACCGCCATGCCCAGGTTGAACGCCCAGAACTGGAGGTTGAATGCGCGTGAGCGGCGCTGCGCGGGCACCACGTCCACGATCGCCGCGACGAAGGCCGGGCTCGGCATGGAGTGCACCACGCCGACCAGTGCCGAGAGCACCGCGATCAACAGCAGGGGTCGACTGAAGGCCAGCGCCACCATCAGGACGGCGGTGACCAGGTGCGCGGCGAGCAGGGTGGACCGACGGCCCCACCGGTCGGCCAGCACCCCGCCGAGCAGCACGCCGGCCGCCCCGCCGGCCCCGTACGCGCCGACCACCGTGCCGGCCAGCGCCTCGCTGGCCCCTCGCGCGTCGGTGAGGTACAGCGACAGGAAGAGCATGGCGAACGCGCCCGCTCGGTTGATGAGCAGGCCGGCCCAGAGGTACCAGAAGGTGGCGGGAAGCCCACCCGCGGTGTCGTGCCACCAGCGCCGCAGGGCGTGCACCCGACCTCCCGATAGTTCGGTTTCCTAACTGTTTCCTCTGAACGGTAGGAAATCGACCAGGGTCCCGCTACCCGATTACCTGATCATGGGCTCTTCGTCACAGCGATCGGTCCGCCTGTCAGACGGTCGCCGCCTCCGCGGGTTGTGCCGCGGGCGGCGGCGTGGCGCTGATCGGTGCCAGCGCCTCGCCGGTGCGGCGCAGGGTGGCGGCGCGTCGCTCCCGGGCCGGGCCGGACACCAGGTGTGCCACCGCGGTCACGACGCCGATCGCGGCACAGGCGAGCCAGAGCGTGGCGTTGCCGGCATGCTCGCGCACCAGGCCGCCGAGGATCGGCGCACAGGCACCGGCGATCTGCCACGAGAGGGAGAACACGCCCTGGTAGCGCCCGCGCAGCTCGGCCGGGGAGAGCTCGGCGATCAGGGTGGAGTTGGACGGCGAGTTCAGCATCTCGCCGACCGTCCAGATCAGCACGGTCAGCCCGTAGAGCCAGACGGTGCCGGCGAACGCGGTCAGCCCGAACCCGGCACCCATCACCACGGCGGCCAGCGCGAGCACGTGCGAGCGGCTCCGGCCCCGGATCAGCCGGGGCACGAAGAGCTGGCCGATCACGATCAGGACGCCGTTGAGCGCGATCACCGAGCCGTAGGTGGCGGGGCTGAGGCCGTCGTCGCTCATGGCGATCGGCAGCATCGAGATGTGCTGGAGGAACACCAGGGCGGCCAACAGGTTCAGCGCCACGAAGCCGAGGTAGACCCGGTCGCTGAGGATCGTCCGCAGGGCGCCGCGCGGGGCCTTCGCCGCGGTGGCCGCACGGCCGCTCTGCCGGGTCTCCGGCACGCGGGTGAAGATGATCAGCGCGGTGATCAGCATGGTGGCCGCGTCGACCACGAAGAGCAGCAGGTAGTCGGCCTGCGCCGCGAGGCCGGCGAGGACGGCGGCGCAGGCGAAGCCCAGGTTGATCGCCCAGTAGTTGAGCGAGAAGGCGCGCAACCGGTCCTTCGCCGGCACCACGTCGATCATCATGGCCCCGAACGCGGGCCGGGCCGCCTCGGCGAACAAGCCGAGCAGCAGCGCGCCCAACGCCACGGCCCAGAGGTCCTTGGCCAGCCCGAGGCCGAGCATCATGGCGGCCGCGCCCACGTGCGCGGTGAGCAACGTCGGTCGCCGGCCCCACCGGTCGGCCAGGGTGCCGCCAGCGGTGGTGCCGACCGCGCCGCCGACGCCCCACAGCCCGAGCACCAGGCCCGCCTGGGAGGCGGAGAAACCGCGCTCCTGGGTGAGGTAGATGGCGAGGAAGACGAGGACGAACGAGCCGAGCCGATTGATCAGCGTGCCGGTCCACAGGTACCAGAAAGTGGTTGGCAGGCCGCCGGTGGTATCCCGGAACCAGCTCCGCATCGTCCGCACGTGGTGCCCCCGCTTGCAAGTAATGACCGATGTGACTTGAGCGCCTTACAACCTAGTCGGGCGCGGAGTCGCTGGTCACCAGCTTTTTCACGTGGTGGTCGTCACGACGGGTGCCCGCGTGTCCCCGCAGCGGTTGAGGCAGGATGATCCGCATGACTGCGAGCGAGGGGCCCACCGTCGGGACGCTGGTCCTGCTGCGGCACGGCGAGAGCGACTGGAACGCCAAGAACCTCTTCACCGGCTGGGTGGACGTCGACCTGACCGAGAAGGGCGAGGGTGAGGCGCGGCGCGGCGGCGAGCTGATGCGCGAGCACAGCCTGCTGCCGGACGTCGTGCACACCAGCGTGATGCGCCGGGCGATCCGCACCGCCGAGCTGGCGCTGAACGCCGCCGACCGGCACTGGATCGCGGTGCGCCGGTCCTGGCGGCTCAACGAGCGGCACTATGGCGCCCTGCAGGGCAAGAACAAGAAGCAGACCCTGGACGAGTACGGCGAGGAGCAGTTCATGCTCTGGCGCCGGTCGTACGACACCCCACCGCCGCCGATCGCCGACGACGACGAGTGGTCGCAGGTGGGCGATCCGCGGTACGCGCTGCTGCCGACCGAGCTGATGCCGCGCACCGAGTGCCTCAAGGACGTCGTCGAGCGGATGCTGCCCTACTGGTACGACTCGATCGTGCCGGACGTCCTGGCCGGCCGGACGGTGCTGATCGCCGCGCACGGCAACTCGCTGCGGGCCCTGGTCAAGCACCTCGACCAGATCTCCGACGAGGCGATCGCCAAGCTGAACATCCCGACCGGCATACCGCTGCGCTACGACCTCGACCCGCAGCTGCGCCCGCTCACCCTGGGCGGCACCTACCTCGACCCGACGGCCGCCAAGGCGGCCGCCGCCGCGGTCGCCAACCAGGGCCGCTGAGACGTTAGCAAGGGCCCCTTGTTATGCGAAAAGCGATAACAAGAGGCCCTTCCTTGCACGTCAGCTGGCGGTGGGGGCGGTCTCCCCGGTGATCAGGTAGACCACGTGCTCACCGGCGTTGACCGCGTGGTCGGCGAAGCGCTCGTAGAAGCGGCCGAGCAACGTGGCGTCGATAGCGGTCTCCACCCCGTACGGCCAGTCGTCGCCGAGCAGCATGGCGAACAGGTTCTTGTGCAGCTCGTCCATCGCGTCGTCGTCGCGGTCCAGCTCGCCGGCGAGGTCGGCGTCGGGCTTCGCCAGCACCGAGCCGATCTTCACCGCCATCCGGTCGGCGATGTCCGACATCTCGGTGAAGATCGTCCGCAGCTCCGCCGGTACGGCGGGCGAGGGGTGCCGGCGCAGCGCGGTCTTCGCCACGTGGTCGGCGAGGTCGCCCATCCGCTCCAGGTCGGCGGCCACGTGCAGTGCGGTGATCATGGCTCGCAGGTCGGAGGCGACCGGCGCCTGCCGGGCGAGCAGGTCACAGACCCTCTCCTCGACGTGCCGGTAGAGGTCGTCGATCTCGGCGTCCCGCTCGATGACCGTCTCGGCGGCCTGCCGGTCGGCGGTGAGCAGGGCCCGGGTGGCCTGGCGCATGGCGGCGCGGACGCCCTCCGCCATGTCCACCAGTAGTTGGCTGACGATCTGGAGATCGGCCCGGAACTCGTCGCGCATCATCACGTCCTGTGGTCGGTCGCCGCCGACGGGTGTCGGCGCAGGGGTTGAGCAGGTGCGCCGCCAACGGTAGGTGGCGCGGGCGGACCGTTGATGAACCCCGGTGAACGACGCCAGACGCGGGGGTGAACATTCGCGAAAGTGAGGGTGGTTCGTCCTGGTCTGTGTGGTAGCCAGGTTAACAATGACCCTACGATCGCCGGGTGGAGTGGGCGGTGGCGGTCGTGGTGGCCGTGGCGTTGGTGGCCGGGTTGGCCGCCGGTTTCCTGCTGTCCCGGTTCCTGCCGGCGCGGGAGGGCCTCTCCACGTCGACGGGGGGCGCAGGCTCCCGCTGGAGCAGGGGGAGGCCCGCGATAGCCGACGAGCAGCAGACCGGGCTCGGCCGCCGGACGATCGACTCGCTCCGGGCCGGTGTCGTGGTGCTGGACAACGACGACGTGCCCGTGCTGATCAACCCGGCCGCCCGCGCGATGGGTCTGCTGCGCACCGGCAGCACCCCGGGCTCGATAGCCGCACACCCGCTGATCCGTACCCTCGCTGGCCAGGTGCGGCGCACCGGGGTGCGGCGCGAGATCGAGCTGGACCTGCCCCGGGGTCGCGACAGCGCCGGGGAGAACCCGCTCGGCGTGCACCTGCGGGCGATGGGTCTCGGCAACGGCTTCATCGCCGTGGAGGCGGTCGACGTGACCGAGTCGCACCGACTGACGCGGGTGCGACGTGACTTCGTGGCCAACGTGAGCCACGAGCTCAAGACACCGATCGGGGCGCTTCAACTGCTTGCCGAGGCGTTGCTCGACGCCACCGAGCCGGCCGAGGCCGCGGCACCCGACCTCTCCGAGGACCTGGTCGCCGCCCGCCGGTTCGCCGAACGGATCCAGCACGAGTCGACCCGGCTGGGTCGGCTGGTGCAGGAGTTGCTGGAGCTGACCCGGTTGCAGGGCGCCGAGCCGCAGCCGCCGGCGGAACCGGTGGCGCTGGACTGGGTGATCGCCGAGGTGGTCGACCGGACCCGCACCACGGCCTCCGCCCGGGGCGTCGAGGTGTCGGTGACCGGGGAGCGCGGCCTCACCGCGTACGGCAGCGACACCCAACTCGCCACCGCGGTGGCGAATCTGGTGGAGAACGCCATCAACTACTCGGGTGCGGACACCACGGTCCAGGTCGCCATCCACGGCGACGACGAGCACATCGAGATCGCCGTCGCCGACCAGGGCATCGGCATCGCCCCGACGGACGTGGACCGGATCTTCGAGCGGTTCTACCGGGCCGACCAGGCCCGCTCGCGTGCCACCGGCGGCACCGGGCTCGGCCTGGCCATCGTCAAACACATCGCGAGCAACCATGGCGGACGGGTGGAGGTGTCGAGCACTCTTGGTGGTGGATCGACGTTCACCCTCCGGCTGCCCGCCCGTCCACCGGACGACCTGCTGGCGACACTGCCGCCGGCTGGGATCGAGGCCGGTCCGGCCGAGCTACGGCAGGTCTGACAGCAATGGAAAGGAAATCCCCGTTGAGCCGCGTTCTGGTGGTCGAGGACGAGGAGTCGTTCTCCGACGCCCTGTCGTACATGCTCCGCAAGGAGGGCTTTGAGGTTTCGGTCGCCGCGACCGGCACCGACGCCCTCACCGAGTTCGACCGAACCGGCGCCGACATCGTGCTGCTCGACCTGATGTTGCCGGAGATGTCGGGGACCGAGGTCTGCCGCCAGCTCCGGCAGCGGTCGGCCGTTCCGATCATCATGGTCACCGCCCGCGACAGCGAGATCGACAAGGTCGTCGGCCTGGAGATCGGCGCCGACGACTACGTCACCAAGCCGTACTCGCCCCGCGAGCTGGTGGCCCGGATCCGGGCGGTGCTGCGCCGGCAGAGCCCGGAGGTGGCCGACTCGGGTGCCCCCACCCTGGCCGCCGGGCCGGTGCGGATGGACATCGAGCGGCACGTGGTGACCGTCGACGGTGGTGCCGTGCAGCTGCCGCTCAAGGAGTTCGAGCTGCTGGAGCTGCTGCTCCGCAACGCCGGCCGGGTGCTGACCCGGGGTCAGCTCATCGACCGGGTCTGGGGCGCCGACTACGTCGGTGACACCAAGACGCTGGACGTGCACGTCAAGCGGCTGCGGTCCAAGATCGAGCCGGAGCCGTCCGCGCCGCGCTTCATCGTCACCGTCCGGGGCCTGGGCTACAAGTTCGAGCCGTGATCGGCGTACCCGAAAGGGCCCGCGCTCGGTGGGGCCAGACCGGCCGGGGAGATCACCCTCCCCACCTGTAGAGCTGCCCCAGATGTGGGACCGCCCAACCCCCCGAGAGCCGCCCGGCAGCCACCAACCGCGCGGCTCTCGGTGAGGCTTGACGGGCCCGCGGCGCGACGCGCGGTCAGCCCCACATGTGGGGCAGGTCGACAGGGCCCACGGGGTACGGACGCCAGACCAGCCACGTCCAGGGCGATGCCGGTCAGACCTCGTCGGCGGGGTGCGGGGCGACCAGGCCCTGCTTCGTTCGGGCCGCGCACAGCTCGGCCAGCCGCTCGTACGCGGCCGCGCCAATCAGCGCCGTCAACTCGGGCCCGTACGACAGGTACATCGGCTCGGCGCCGACGTGCGCGTCCGTCGAGGAGGTGCACCACCAGTCCAGGTCGTGCCCGCCGGCACCCCAGCCCCGCCGGTCGAACTCGGACAGGGTGGAGACCAGCACCTTGCTATTGTCCGGACGCTTGACCCAGTCCTGGTCCCGTCGGATCGGCAGCTGCCAGCAGACGTCCGGCTTGTACTCCAGTGGGTGCACGCCGTCGCGCAGCGCCTGGGCGTGCAGCGCGCAGCCACCCCCGCCAGCGAAATCGGCGTCGTTGAGGAAGACGCACGGACCGTCGGGACCCTGGGTCGCGGTCCGGCGGGCCGGGTTCTTGCCGTCGATGGTGTCGTTGTCGGTCCAGTTCTTGAACCCTCGCCGGAAGTGCTGCCAGGTCGACGGGGTGAGCGTCTTGACAGCGTTGCGGACCCGCTTCTCGTCGTCCGAGTCGGTGAAGAACGCCCCGTGCGAGCAGCAGCCGTCGGCGGACCGGCCGGCGATGATGCCGTGGCAGCCCCGGCCGAAGATGCAGGTCCAGCGGGAGAGCAACCAGGTCAGGTCGGCCCGGATCAGGTGGGCCTCGTCCGCGGGGTCGGCGAACTCGATCCACTCCCGGGGAAAGTCCAGCGGCACCTCGCGGCTGCGCGGGTCACCCGGATCGTCCACCACTACGCGGAGCTCCATCGTCACCCGGCCCAGCGTACGCGCGGTCCCCTCTGCGGGCCGGCGAGCCGCGCAAACGTCTTGCACCTAGGGTCTTCACCATGCGACTGGGTGTCCTCGACGTCGGATCCAACACGGTGCACCTGTTGGTGGTGGACGCGCACCACGGCGCGCACCCGTGGCCGGCGCACTCGGAGAAGGTGGTGCTCCGGCTGGCCGAGCAGATCGGCCCCGACGGAGCGTTGACCGACGCGGGCGCGGACGGTCTGGTCAAGGCGGTCGGCATGTCGAAGGCGGCGGCCGCCGGGCTGGAGGCCGACGACCTGATCGCGTTCGCCACCTCCGCGGTGCGTGACGCCACCAACGCCGCCGAGGTGCTGGCGCGGGTCCGCGACGAGACCGGCGTACGGCTGGCGGTGCTCTCCGGGGCGGACGAGGCGCGGATGACCTTCCTGGCGGTGCGGCGCTGGTTCGGCTGGTCGGCCGGTCGGCTGCTGGTGCTGGACATCGGCGGCGGCTCGCTGGAGATCGCCGCCGGGATCGACGAGGACCCGACCGTCGCGGTCTCGCTGCCACTCGGCGCCGGCCGACTGACCCGGGAGCGGTTGCAGGTCGACCCGGCGAGCGCGGCGCCGCCGTCCGCGGAGGCCGTCGACAAGCTGCGGGAGTACGTGGACGGCCGGCTGGACAAGGTGGTCGACCAGATGACCGGCGTCGGCTGGGACCGGGCGGTGGGCACCTCGAAGACGTTCCGCACCCTTGCCCGGCTGGCCGGGGCGGCGCCGTCCGGGGCCGGGCTCTGGGCGCGGCGCAGCCTGACCCGCGCCGGGTTGCGGCAGGTCATCGGCTTCATCCGGCACATCCCGCCGGCCCAACTGATGGAGCTGGAAGGGGTCAGTACGGGCCGGGCCCATCAGTTGCTGGCCGGCGCGGTGGTCGCCGAGGCGGTCATGCGCCGTCTGGATCTGGAGTCGTTGGACATCTGCCCCTGGGCGCTGCGCGAGGGGGTCATCCTCCGCCGGCTCGATCAACTCGCACCGATGTGACCGGGGCGGGCGGTAACGGGTGGTTTGCCGGCGCTCGTCACGATGGCGACGGCGCAGCCGGGCTACCCTGGCTGATGTGACTTCCCGCGTTCCGGTGCTCCTGTCCAGCTCGTCGGTCTTCCCCGAGCCGACCGCGGCGGCGTTCCAGCTGGCCGCGGCGCTCGGCTACGACGGGGTCGAGGTGATGGTCTGGACCGACGTCGTCAGTCAGGACGCGGGCGCGCTGCGCGGTCTCTCCGCCCACTACGACGTGCCGGTGCTCTCGGTGCACGCACCCTGCCTGCTGGTCACCCAGAGGGTGTGGAGCCCCGACCCATGGGAGCGGCTGCGCAAGGCCGCCGAGCTGGCCGAAACGCTGGAGGCACCGACCGTCGTGGTGCACCCACCGTTCACCTGGCAGCGCGACTACGCGCGCCGGTTCACCGAGGGGCTCGCCGAGGTGGAGGACCGGTTCACCGGGCTGCGCTTCGCGGTGGAGAACATGTACCCGGTGCGGATGGCGGGCCGGCGGTTCGTCCCGTACGTGCCCGGCTGGGATCCGACCGACACCGGGTACCCGTCGTACACCCTGGATCTGTCGCACTGCGCGGCGTCGCACAGCGACCCGCTGGAGATGGCCGACCGGATGGGCGCCGGGCTGGCCCACGTGCACCTCGGCGACGGCACCGGTGAGGGTCGCGACGAGCACCTGGTGCCCGGGCGCGGCACCCAACCCTGCGGGGAGCTGCTCTCCTCGCTGGCCGGGCGGGGCTTCTCCGGAGCAGTGGCGGTGGAGGTGGCGACCCGGGGCGCGAAGAGCCGGGCGGTGCGCGAGGCGGACCTGCGCGCCGCGTTGGAGTTCGCCCGCCAGCACCTGACCGCGCCGTCTCCGGTCGACGCCTGACCCCCGACGGGGACGTCAGGGCGTCGACCGGGACGACGTCAGCTGACCGGGGTGAGCGAGTCGGCGCCCGCCGTCGGCTGCGCGGCGACCGTCAGCTGCTCGCCGACCGCGGCCCGCTTGCGGGCCCGGTGCGCCGCCACGTGCGAGCGGGTGGCGCAGCGCTCGGAGCAGAACCGCCGGCAGCAGTTGGACGACGTGTCCAGGTAGACGTTGCCGCACCGCTCGTCGGCGCAGACGCCGAACCGGGCGCTGCCGTACTCGCAGAGCCAGACCGACAGCCCCCAGACCGCGCCGGCCAGGTATTCGGCGCTGACCGAAGCGCCCCGGCTGGTCACGTGCATGTGCCAGTCGCTGGAGTCGTGCCCGGAGATGCGCGGCTGGACCGGGAACGCCTCGAGCAGCGCGTTCAGCTCCGTCACCGCGTGGGCGTCCCGCCCCGAAGTGCCGTACTCGAAGACGTCGCGCAACCGCTTCTGTGCCCGCCGGAAAATCGCGACATCCCGTTCCGCGACCTCGTCGCGCATCCAGGCGTTTTCGTCGGGGAAGAGGGCCCGCAGGTCGTCGAGGTCGTCCAGGCGGGCGTTGACCAGGTCAACGCCGGTCCGGGCGTACGCGTCGAAGTTCACGCCCCCAACCGTAGACGACTCACGGGGTGCGCGGCGCGTCGATGTAGTGCGGCAGAAACCGCGCGTAGCCGTCGGTGATCAGACTCGCGCTCTCCCGCACCCCCACGCCCGCCGATTCGCCGTCGACGATCCAGCTGCCCAACACCATCCGGTTGCCGTCGAACTGCGGCAACGCCCGGAATTCCTGGTAGCACCAGCCCTCGTCGCCGTAGATCCCCGGGTTGGTGATCTCCTGCTCGGCGGTGACGATGCGTACCGAGCCGCCCTCCCGGCCCAGCAGCGGCTTGGCCACGTACTCCGGCATGTCACGCGGCGAGTCGAGGTACGCCGGCAGCAGGTACTCGTGGCCGGGGTACAGCTCCCACAGGACCGCGAGCAGCGCCTTGTTGGACAGCAGCAGCTTCCAGGCCGGCTCGATCCAGGTGGTCGGGGTGCCCGGGGCCAGCGCGGGCGGCCCGTACGGCTCGGCCAGCATCCACTCCCACGGGTAGAGCTTGAAGCAGGTGGTCACCGGGCGGCCGGTGGAGTCGACGAAGCGCCGGCCGTCCCAGCCGATCTCCTGGATGGGCTGTAGCTCCACGGTCAGGCCGGCCTGCCGGGCGGTCTCGGCCAGGTAGCCGGCGGTCATGTGGTCCTCGCCCGACTCCTCCTCGTTCGACCAGAGCACGTGCACCCGGGGGTCGTGCAGCCCGGCCCCGATCTTCGCCCAGGCGCCGACCAGCCGCTCGTGCAGGCTGTTCCACTGGTCCAGCTCCGGCCGGGTCTGCTCCAGCCAGTACCACTGGATGATGCTCGCCTCGACCAGCGCGGTCGGGGTGTCCGCGTTGTACTCCAGCAGCTTCGGCGGCCAGACGCCGTCGTAGGCGAGGTCGAACCGCCCGTAGAGGGTGGGCGGCGCCTCGCGCAGCGAACGGGCCACCGCCTCGGCTGCCCACTCCGGGATGCCGAACTCGGCGTACCGGTGCTGGGCCACCACGTGCTCGGCGGCAACCACCGACATCCGGTGCAGCTCCTCGGTGGCCTCCTCCAGCCGCAGCACCTCATCCAGGTCGAAGGCGTACGCGGCGGTCTCGTCCCAGTACGACATGACGCCGCCGTCGGGCAGCTCGGTGTCGACGTAGACCAGCCCCTGAGCCCGGATGGTGGCGTCCCAGTCGGGTCGTGGCGTGACCTGGTCGCGGCGCACCTCAGCCGCCGCAGGCGGCGAGGTGGGTGCCGAACCCGCCGCGCTCGGGCAGGGCCGCGGCCGTCGGCTCGGGGGCGGCGCGGCCGACGCCCGGGTCGGCGACCCGCATCGCGAGCGCGACCGTGTCGCCGCCGCCGACCGGCCCGAGGGCGCAGTCGTCGTCATCATCGTCGTCCGAGGTCATGTTGCAGCCGGAGAGGGCGAGCGCGAGAGCGGTGAGCGCGCCGAGCTGCACGGAGGCCGACCGGAGCCGGCGGCGGGGGCGTTGGTCCACGGCATCGTTGTAGCCGATCGACGCCACCGCCGCAGCCCCGGCCGCCCCTCGGCGGGGGCTCTGGCAGGGGCGTTACGCTCGGCTCATGCTCCGTTCCGTCATCCTCGCCGCCTCCCGGTCATCCCAGGTCGAGCGGCTCGTCGCGACCGCCCCGTTCACCCGGGACGTCGTCCGCCGGTTCGTCGCCGGCGCCGCCACCGACGACGCGTTGCGCGCGACCCGCGGCCTCGTCGACGACGGCCTGGCGGTCACCCTCGACCACCTCGGTGAGGACACCGTCCGTCCCGAGCAGGCCACCGCCACCCGGGACGAATACCTGAAGCTGCTGAAGATGCTCGGTGCCGCCGGGCTGACCCCGGCCGCCGAGGTGAGCGTGAAGCTGTCCGCCCTCGGCCAGATGATCGACGAGCAGCTGGCGTACGACAACGCGCGGGCGATCTGCGCGGCCGCCGACGCGGCGGGCACCACGGTCACCCTGGACATGGAGGACCACACCACCACCGACTCGACGTTGGAGGTGCTGGAGAAGCTGCGCAAGGACTTCCCGTCGACGGGCGCGGTGCTCCAGGCGTACCTGCGCCGCACCGAGTCGGACTGCCGGGAGCTGTCCTCGGCCGGGTCGCGGGTGCGGCTGTGCAAGGGCGCCTACAAGGAGCCGGAGTCGGTGGCGTACCAGTCGGCCCGCGAGGTGGACAAGTCCTACGTCCGCTGCATGAACATCCTGATGTCCGGCGACGGCTACCCGATGCTGGCCACCCACGACCCTCGCATGATCGCCATCGGCGAGGACCGGGCCCGGTGGTTCGACCGGGGGCCGGAGCGCTTCGAGTTCCAGATGCTCTACGGCATCCGCCCCGAGGAGCAGGCCCGGCTGGCCGGCGAGGGCTACACCGTGCGCACCTACGTCCCGTACGGCGACGAGTGGTACGGCTACCTGATGCGCCGGCTCGCCGAGCGCCCGGCCAATCTGGTCTTCTTCGGCCGGGCCCTGATCTCGAAGAAGTAGTCCGCACGCGTATCCGGGTCGACGGTCGTGGCTAATAGGGTTAGCTACGGCTATGACAACCAGCCAGGTGCGGCGGGACGGCGGCCACATCGCGTACGAGGTGCACGGCGAGGGCCCGTTGGTCGTCCTCTCGCACGGCATGGGCGAGAACCGGGCGAGCTTCCGGCACCTGGCGCCGCTGCTGGTCGCGGCCGGCCACCGGGTCGCCTCGGTCGACGTTCGGGGGCACGGGGAGTCCAGCGTCGGCTGGCCCACGTACGCCCCGGCCGAGGTCGGCGCCGACCTGCTGGCCGTGGTCTGCGACCTCGGCGCCGGGCCGGCGGTGCTGGTCGGCAGCTCGTCCAGCGCGGCGGCGGTGGTCTTCGCCGCGACCGACGCGCCCGAGCTGGTCTCCGGCATCGTGCAGATCGGCGCGTTCGTCGGTCAGCAGAAGCCCAACCCGGGGATGCGGGTGGCGCTGGCGGTGGTGCTGCGCAGCCCTCGACTGTTCGGGATGTTCCACAAGACGCTCTTCCCGGTGCACCGGCCCGCCGACGACGTGGCGTACCGCCGATCGATGGTGGCCAACCTGCGCGAGCCCGGCCGGATGGCCGCGGCGCGTCGGGTGGTCGTGCCGGTCGAGCCGCACTGGACCGCCCGCGCCCCGCAGGTCCGGCAACCGGTGCTGGTGCTGATGGGCGCCAAGGACCCGGACTTTCCCGACCCCGGTGCGGAGGCGCGGGCGGCCCGCCGGCTGTTCCGCACCGCCGAGGCCCGGATGATCGAGGAGTCCGGGCACTACCCGCACGCCGACCGACCGCAGCGCACCGCCGACGAGCTTCTCGGGTTCCTGGCGGTGTGCATCGGTGCCTAGGTCGGCCTCAACCAGCAGACCGTGTCGCTGAAGGCTGCGGGCGGCTTCGGCCTGTCCCGAGGGGTGGACCTCTCGTACCAACAACTGGTCGCCAACCTCGGCGTCTCGTTCCGTTCCTGGCCGCGCGCTCGCGTACCCTTCGCCGGGTGACCGACGGGGTGCATCAGCCATCACTGCGACGGCTCTGGCCACTGTGGACAGCGCTCGTGGTGTTAGTCCTCCTGCTGGGCTGCGGCCTGCCGACGGTGCTGCTGGTCGGCGTGGTGCGCGAGTCCGGGGACCGGGCCGTCGTCGGCCGGGTCGGCACGTCGGCTCCCGACGATCCCGCCACCGCGGTCGCCCGAGGACTGGGCGACCGGATGACCGCCCAGCTCAGACGGCAGTCCACCGCGCTGCTCGGCGGGGACCGGGCCGGCTTCCTCGCCGTCGCCGAGCCCGCCGTGCAGGCCGACCTGCGCCGCCGCTTCGCCGCGCTGCGCGCGCTCAAGGTCACCGTCTGGCGGGCCGAACCGAGCGGCCTGCCGGCACCGGTCGTCGGCAAACCGGGTGAGTGGCGGCTGCTGGTGCGCTTCCAGTACTGCTTCGTGGTTCCCGGCTGCCGCCCCAGCCCGGTGCTGATCGGCACCCGCTGGCGGGAGAACGGCGCCCAGCCCCTGCTGGTCGCCATGGAGGAGTCCAAGTCGGCGGAGACCGGCACCCGACCCTGGGAGATCAGTGACCTGGCCGTGGCGATCGGCCCGCGGACCATCGTGGCCACCACCCCGGCGCTGCGCGGCAGGTTGCCCGGCCTGCTCGCGCAGGCCGAGGCGGCGGCCACGGTCGCCGACGGGTACGTGGTGACCGGGTCGCCACCGGACCGGTACCGGATCTTCTACGCCGGGCGTAGCGAGTGGCAGAGCTGGTACGGCGGAGGCCGGCCACAGTGGACCGGCGGCTACGCGGTGACGGTGGGCGGCGGACACCACGAGGTGGTGCTCAACGCCGACGGGCTGCCGAGCAGCGGCGCCGACGACCTGCTGCGGCACGAGCTGACCCACGCCGCGTCGCTGCCGGAGCGCGGCTACCCGGGCAAGACGACCTGGTGGCTGGTGGAGGGGCTGGCCGAGTACGCGGGCGCGGGTGGCCAGCCGGTCGACCGGTACGAGGGACTCGCCCAGGTGCGCAAGCTGGTCCGGAGCAGCTGGGACGGCCGGCTGGAGGGCATCACCCCCGCCGACGACGCCTCCGCGGACCGGGTCGGTGGCAGCTACGGCGTCGGCTACCTGGCCGTCCGGCATCTCGTCGACCGGTACGGGCCGCAGCGGCTGCTCGCCTTCTTCGAGGCCGTGGTGCACGGGCGCAAGGCGTTCGAGGACGCCGCCGAGCAGGCGTTCGGCGAGCAGTGGTCGACGTTGCACGACGAGTGCGTGGCGTACGTCCGCGCCGCCGCCGCCTGACGGCCCGTGGGGGTCGTGGCGGTGAGCCGTACGATCGATGGGTGCGCCGCACCCAGTCGCCGCGGCCTACCCACGTCACGCGGCCCCGCCTGCTCACCGCCCTGACCGCCGTCGCCGTCCTCACCGCCACCACCGCCGCCTCGTGCGGCGACGACCGGCCGGCCGTCACGCTCGCCTCGGTCGCTCGCAACCCGGTCACCGAGGTGATCGACGCACCGGCGACGGTGACCGCCCGCGCCGCCGCCACCCTGACCGCCCCCGCCGACGGCACCCTGGCCAGCCTCCGCGTCGAGCCGGGACAGCGGGTGAAGCGGGGCCAGGTGCTCGCCGTGGTCGATTCACCCTCCGCGCAGCAGCGGTTCCGCCAGGCGAAGGAGGCGCTCACCGCCGCGAAGCGAGCCGGCCGGGGCGTCTCCACCGGCGACCTGGCCGGCAGCCGGCGCGGCACCGACAAGGCCGCCGACGAGGCGTTCGACGCGGCGCGCAAGGCCGCCGAGAAGATCTCCGACCCGCAGCTGCGGGACGCGCTGCTGACCCAGGTGACCTCCGCCCAACGGCAGTACACCGCGGCCGCGCGCACCGCCGACCAGGCCGTCCGCGCGGTGCAGAGGGGGATCAGCGGGCTGAACTCGGCCGTCGGCGCGCTCTCCGCGGCGCAACGGTTGCAGGCCCAGCAGGCGTACGACCTGGCGAAGGCGACCGTCGACGCGCTGACCCTGCGCGCCCCGATCGCCGGGGTGGTGCAGCCGGGCGGCACCCGGGCCGGCGGTGGCCCGGCCGGTGGCCTCGCCGGGTTGCTCGAGCAGGCCGGTGCCGCCCAGGCGGCCGGGATCGACCCGTCGGCGCTGGCCCCCAACCAGGGCGGGCCGCCCGCGGGCGTGGATGACGCGGTCGCGGTGGGCGGCCGGGTCGCCGCCGGCACGCCCGTGCTCACCGTGGTGGACACCGGGCAGCTGGGGCTGCTGGCCGAGGTGGACGAGACCGACGTGCTGCTGGTCAGGGCCGGCGTGACCGCGACGGTCGAGCTGGACGCCGTCACCGGCGCCAGTTACGACGCCACGGTCCGCTCGGTCGACGTGCTCCCCACCAACTCCGCCCAGGGCGGTGTCACCTACCGGGTCCGCCTGGCGTTGGGCACCGGAAAGCTGGCTGAGGACGAGCTGGCCCCGACGCCGCGCCCCGGCATGAACGCGATCGTCCACCTGCGGGTGCGCGAGGCCGCCGACGCGGTGACCGTCCCCGCCTCGGCGGTGTTCTCCGCCGACGGCCGGGACGCCGTCTGGGTCGTCCGCGACGGAAAGGCGGACCGGGCACCGGTGACCGTCGGCGTCCAGGGATCGGACCTGGTGCAGATCCTCGACGGTGTGCAGGCCGGCGACCGGGTCGTGGTGCGCGGTGCCGACCAGGTCCGCGACGGCCAGGAGGTGCGGTGACCGGCTCCCCGCCGGCAATCGAGGCGGTGGACGTTTCCCGGACGTACCAGCTGGACGGGGTGTCGGTCGAGGCGCTGCGCGGCGTGTCGCTGGTCGTGCAGCCGGGTGACCACGTGGCGCTGGTCGGGCCGTCCGGGTCGGGCAAGTCCACCCTCATGCACCTCCTCGGCGGGCTCGACCGGCCCACCGGCGGCCGGCTGGTGATCGGCGGCCGGGACGTCAACGCCCTGTCTCCGCCGGAGATGGCCACCCTGCGCAACGAGACGATCGGCTTCGTCTTCCAAGCGTTCCACCTGCTGCCGCGTACCTCGGCGGTGGAGAACGTGGCGCTGCCACTGGTCTACCGGGGCGTGCCGGCCCGCCAGCGCCGGGAGCGGGCTGCGGCGATGCTCGGCCGGGTCGGCCTCGGGCACCGGCTGGACCACCGGCCCAACCAGATGTCCGGCGGTGAGCAGCAGCGGGTGGCGATCGCCCGCGCGCTGGTCACCGAGCCGACGGTGCTGCTGGCCGACGAACCCACCGGCAACCTGGACAGCGTCACGGGCGCCGCGGTGCTGGAGCTGCTGGAACAACTGAACGCCGAGTCCGGGGTGGCGCTGGTGATGGTCACCCATGACCAGGAGGTCGCGGCCCGGGCCCGCCGCCGGATCACCATGCGCGACGGCGTGGTGGTGGCGGACAGCGCGGCCGACGACGACCCCACCCACCTGCATGATCGACCGCTGTCCGTTGATCATGGTCGACCTGCGACACTGGTCCCCGCTCCCAGCGCGGAGCCCCGGTCCGTGTCCGGAAGCGGCCCGGGGCACCCGTCCGGTGGCTCTGGTGGCGCCGCCGGAGCCACCGGGCGCCTTCCGCGCCCGGCTAACGGCCGTGGGACCGACGACGCCGCCGCGGTGACCGGCGACGGGAGCGAGTCGTGAGGGTCGCCGAGGCGTGGCGGGTGGCGCTGGACGCGTTACGGGCCAACCGGCTGCGCAGTGCGCTGACCATGCTCGGGGTGATCATCGGGGTGGCCTCGGTGGTGCTGCTGGTGGCCATCGGCACCGGCACCAAACAGAAGGTGGAGCAGCAGGTCGAGGGGCTCGGCTCCAACCTGCTGCTGGTCGTCCCCGGCCGGATCGAGGTGGGGACCGCGCCGGTGGTCTCGCCGCTCACGCTCAAGGACGTGGACGCGGTCACCCGGGTGGTCGGCGATCCCGATCGGGTGGCGGTCACCATCGCCTCCGGGGCGACCGCGCGGGCCGGCGCCCGCTCCGACTTCACCACCGTGCAGGGCGTACTGGAGACCACGCCGGAGGTGTTCACGCGGTCGCTGGCCCGGGGCCGCTACCTCACCGGCACGGACGTGGACACCAGCCGGCGGGTGGCGGTGCTCGGCGACTCGGTGGCCCGCGCTCTCTTCCCCGACCGGGACCCGCTCGGGCAGCAGGTGACGCTGGCCGGCGTGCGGTTCCGGGTCATCGGCGTCTTCGCGCCGCTCGGGCAGAGCCTCGGCGTCGACCGGGACGACGAGGTGCACGTGCCGGTGACCGCCGCGCAGCGGCTCTGGGGCACCCAGCGGGTGGACGGCATCGCGGTGAAGGCACCGGACCGGGAGCGCATCGACGAGCTGGGCGAACGGATCGTGGCCGAGCTCAGCCACCGGCATCCGGACACCGAGTTCAGTGCGGTCACCCAGCAGCAGATCCTCGGCGTGCTCGGCGACATCCTCGGTGTGCTCACCGGCGTGCTGGCGGCCATCGCCGGCATCTCGCTGCTCGTCGGCGGGGTGGGCGTCTCCAACATCATGCTAGTCAGCGTCCGGGAGCGGACACGGGAGATCGGGCTGCGCAAGGCCGTCGGTGCCCGCCCCCGTGACATCGGTGTGCAGTTCCTGTTGGAGGCGGTGCTGCTCACCACGATCGGTGGGCTGACCGGGATGGCGCTCGGCGTGGGTACCGCACTGCTGGTGGACGCGCTGTCACCGATCCCGGCGGCGATCACCTGGTGGTCGTTGGCGCTCGCCTTCGGCGTGTCGGCGGCCGTGGGCATCGTCTTCGGGGTGGTTCCCGCGCAGCGCGCCGGCCGGCTCGACCCGGTGGTCGCGCTGCGCGCGGAGTGAGCCACGACCACGCCGGGCTGCCGCAACCGGACGCCCGGCGCAGGCGGGGAGATACCGGGAGCGCGGACCGGGTGAACCGGCAACCAGAACATGATCAGTTGTACGAAGGGATCGCGCCGGTCACAGCCGCCCCGCTACCGTACTGGTAACACGCGCGTCGCCGGCCCGGCCCGGAGCATCCGTCGGGTTGGCACGCGCCGGGCATGGGATGGGTCGGTGAGCCATGGCCGGGTCGCAGTCCGACGGACGGCTGTCGGAGGTCAAGTTCCTCACCGTTGCCGAGGTGGCGACGGTGATGCGGGTGTCGAAGATGACGGTCTATCGCCTGGTGCACAGCGGTGAGCTCACCGCGGTCCGGGTCGGCCGTTCGTTCCGGGTGCCTGAGCACGCGGTGCACGAATATCTCCGGGGTGCCTTTCAGGAGACCGCCTGAGCCACCGCCGCGCTCACCGAGCGCGACGTAGCGGAAGCTTGCGGGCCCCACGGTCACGCCCGGAAAGCGGCATCGACGGGGGCGCGTTGGTCCTGCTGACGCTCTCCGGCTACCCTGGAGCCCGACCGAGACCCCACCGGTGCGCCCCGCCGCCCAGACTGGTCCGGTCCGTTGTCCGCAAGCGGTCGCCGTCGCCACCTGCGTGGTGTCAACCGGTCCGCCCCGCACGTTGTATCGAAAGGCTGTCGTATGGGCTCGGTGGTCAAGAAGCGCCGCAAGCGCATGGCTAAGAAGAAGCACCGCAAGCTGCTGCGCAAGACCCGCGTCCAGCGTCGCCGTCTCGGCAAGTGATCGCCGCCGGGCTTGCGGCCCGGCATCCGGCATCACTTGCCACCTGTCGACCTCCGGAGGCTCAGGTGATCAGGCCGTGGTCGTCCCGGCTCGATCACTCCTGCCGGGGTAGGTGCGTCAGATGACCCCCGGTAGCACCTCAGGTGCTCCGGGGGTCGTCGTCGTCACCGGTGTCGGTCGCTACCTGGGCGCCCACGTGGCGGCCCGGCTGGCCGCCGACCCGCGCATCGAGCGGGTCATCGGGGTGGACGCGCCCGAGCCCGGCGCCGAGTTCACCGACCTGCTGGACCGCGTCGAACGGATCCGCGTCGACGCCGGTTCGCTCGGCGGGCTCCTCGCCGACCTGGACGTCGACGCGGTGGTGCACCTCGCGCTGGTCAGCTCCGCCGACCCGCAGCACGGCGGCCGGTCGGCCATGAAGGACCAGAACGTCATCGGCACCATGCAGCTGCTCGCCGCCTGCCAACGGGCGCCCCGGCTGCGCAAGCTGGTGGTCCGCTCGTCGACCGCCGCGTACGGCGTGTCGTTCCGGGACCCGGCGGTGTTCACCGAGGAGACCGAGCCGCGCGAGGTGCCACGCGGCGGTTTCGGCCGCGACATCCTCGACGTCGAGGGGTACGTTCGCGGTTTTCGCCGTCGCCGGTCCGACGTCACCGCGACGGTGCTGCGCTTCGCGCCGTTCATCGGCTCGACCGCCGACACGACGCTGACCCGCTACTTCGCGCAGCCGCTGGTGCCCACCGTCTTCGGCCGCGATCCGCGCCTGCAGTTCCTGCACTTCGACGACGCGCTGGAGGTGCTGCACCGGTCGATCGTGGAGGATCACCCCGGCACCTACAACGTCGCCGGGCCGGGGGTGCTCTCCCTGTCCCAGGCGATCCGGCGGGCCGGTCGGGTGGCCGTCCCGGTGCTGGAGCCGGGCCTCTCCGGCGCCGCCGCGCTGGCCCGCAGCATGGGCTTCGGCCGTTACGGCCTGGACCAGGTCGACCTCTTCGTGCACGGCCGGGTGGTCGACACCACCCGGCTGGAGCGGGAGTATGGCTTCACGCCCCGCTCCACCGCCGCGGCCTTCGACGACTTCATCCGCGCCCACCACGGAGGCGTCGTGGTCACCCGGGATCACCTGGCCGTCGCTGAACAACTCGTCCTGGACGGCATCCGGCAGGTTCGCTCGGCGATGCGGGAGCGGTCGTGACCGGGTCGGGGGAGGGGCGTGACCCAGCAGGCCTCGGGCGGTTCGACGTACCGCGGGAAACGACCGCGCCAGCCGCGGAGTCGGCGCGGCGCAACGGACACCGACCGACGGACCGGGTCGCGCCGACCCCGGCGGCGGCCGACGAGGTCGACACCGCGGCCACCGACGAGCCGGCGGGCGGCCCGACCACGGACGAGCCGGCGGGTCCGGCCACCGGTGGCGATCCCGGTGGCACCGAGCCGGCCGTTTCGGATCGGCCGGGCGACCACTGGGACCGGAAGGTCGCGAACGGCCTCGCGTTCCTGCGCCGGCGGCTCTCCGGCGACTACGAGGTCGACGAGTTCGGCTTCGACCCGGAGCTGACCGACGCGGTCTTCCACCCGCTGCTGCGGCTGCTCTACCGGGACTGGTTCCGCACCGAGGTCAGCGGGGTGGAGCACGTGCCCGTCAACGGGCCCGCCCTGGCGGTCGGCAACCACTCGGGCACGGTGGCGCTGGACGCGTTGATCCTCTCGGCGGCGCTGCACGACAAGCACCCCGCTCATCGCTACCTGCGCCTGCTCGGTGCGGACCTGGTCTTCCGAATGCCGGTGGTGTCGGAGATCGCCCGCAAGACCGGTGGCACCGTGGCCTGCAACCCGGACGCCGAGCGGCTGCTCCGTAGCGGCGATCTGGTCGGCGTCTTCCCCGAGGGCTTCAAGGGCATCGGCAAGCTCTACGCCGACCGGTACAAGCTGCAACGGTTCGGCCGGGGCGGCTTCGTCTCGGCGGCGCTGCGCACCGGCACCCCGATCGTGCCGGTCGCCATCGTCGGTGGCGAGGAGATCTATCCGATGCTCGCCGACATCAAGCCCCTCGCGCGGCTGCTCAAGCTGCCGTACTTCCCGGTCACGCCGACCTTCCCGTGGCTCGGGCCGCTGGGCATGGTGCCGCTGCCCAGCAAGTGGCTGATCCAGTTCTGCCCACCGATCCCGACCGCGCACCTGACCGACTCCGCGGACGATCCGCTGGTGGTCTTCAACCTCGCCGACCAGGTGCGGGAAACCATCCAGCAGACCCTGCACACGCTGTTGGAGCGGCGGCCGGACCCGTTCGGCCCCTGAGCGGGAGTCGGGTCAGCCGCTGCGGCGGCGGCGTGACAACGCCAGGCCGGCGGTGACCGCGCCGGCGACCAGACCGGCCGCCGCGGTCGACGGTACGGCGATCTTCACAGCACGGCGGCCGGTACGGAAGTCCCGCACCTCCCAGCCACGCTGCCGCGCCTGCCGCAGCAGGGTGCCGTCCGGATTGACCGCCACCGCCCGCCCCACGGTGGAGAGCAGCGGCAGGTCGTTGGCCGAGTCGCTGTAGGCCGCGCAGCGGGCCAGGTCCAGCCGCTCCACGGCGGCGAGCTGGGTGACCGCCTCGGCCTTCGCCGGCCCGTGCATCAGGTCGCCCACCAGCCGCCCGGTGTACGCCCCGTCCACCACCTCGGCCACCGTGCCGATGGCGCCGGTCAGGCCGAGCCGGGCGGCGATCACCCGACCGATCTCCACCGGGGCGGCGCTGACCAGCCAGACCCGCTGGCCGGCGTCCAGGTGGCGCTGGGCGAGCTGGTGGGTGCCGGTCCAGATCCGGGGTGCCATCAGCTCGTCGAAGATTTCCTCCGTGAGGCGTTCCACGTCGTCCACCCGCCAGCCCTCGACGAAGGCCAGCGCTGCTTCCTTGGCCTGGGACATGTCACCGGCGTGCTCCCGGGCCAGCAACCGGAACCGGAGCTGCTGCCAGGCGAACCGGGCCAGGTCGGCGCTGGTGAAGTAGTTCCGGGCGGCGAGGCCGCGAGCGAACCAGTAGATCGACGCGCCCTGCATCATCGTGTTGTCCACGTCGAAGAACGCCGCCGCGGTCGGGTCTGGCGCGGCCGTCGGAGCCAACTCGGTCTCCGCCCAGCCGGCGGTGTGACCGTGGACGTCGGTGCTGACCGTCACCTTGCGGCTGCGGGCCACGCGTCTCCCTTCCTCGCCGGTGCGACGGATGCCTCCAGCGAGGGTAGCCGGGAAGCATGGTCGACCGGCCGGGCAGACCGCAAACTGTGGCACGACCGGCCGGACCTGCGGTATGGGAGTGGCCGGGGCGTCCGGCCGCCCCGGGTGGGTCAGCGGGTGCCGGGGCAGGCGGACGGCGCGGGGCCGAGGGCGTCGCTGGCCGCCGGCGCCGGCATGCCGCAGGCGATCGCCGCGCGCAGCGTGTCCGAGCGTTCCCGGATGCTGTCCAGCAGCACCAGAGAACGCCGGGTGCGCTCCCGGTCGGCCCGGGTGGCCCCGTCGAGCAGGTTGCTCACCGCTCGGTGCTGACCGGCGACGAAGGTGTTGACAGTGTCCAGGCTGGCCGGCTCGGCCCGCTGCACGGCGGCGGCGTTGAGCAGGCGCACACCCTGCCGGGTGTCGGCGTCCATGTCGTCGAGGACCGCGCTGTAGCCGATCCGGTCACCGCGCAGCTCGGCGGCCTCGCCGAGCCGGGTCCGGGCGAAGTCCAGGAAGAGCTGACCGCGGCTGATGTCCGAGCTGGCCAGGGCCAGCTGGGCCCGCTCGGTCGAGCGCTTCATGCCGTACAGCGCGTCGCCGGGGACGGCGTTCTCGCTGGCGGCGGAGATGCCGGAGACGGCGATGGCGCCGGCCGCGATGCCGATCAGGATCGCGCCCCGGGCGCGGGCCCGGCGGGCGGTGACCGCCGGGAGCAGCGAACCGCGGGTGGTGCTGGGGGAACGCGTGGTGGCCGGTTCGCCGGCCGGCGGGGTGGCGCCCAGCCCTTCCCGCACGGCGGTGGCGAGCAGCATCGCCCGCAGGCCGGTGCGGAAGTCGGGGTCCACCTCGACCGCCGGTGGATCGACGCTGAGCCGCTGACCCACCGCGACGAGTGGGGCGAGCTGGCCGTCCACCCGGGACCGGACGTGGTGCCGCCGGCCGCCGTTGGCCTCGTCGAGAAGCTGCGCGAAGCGCTCCGCGCGCCGGCGGGAGAAGAGGATGTTGTCCACCGCAGGCACCTCCTCTCGCTGGTCACGGCCGGTCGGCCGCCGTCGTTGCCAGCGACCGGGCGGCAGTGTGACACCACGGAGGTGAGGCCCCGTCCGGCATGCCGGTCGGACCTCGGTGACCCGGGCCTGCCGGGGCAACCACCGGTCGCACCCGGAGAAACGCCGCGGACCGGGCACGGGTTACGGGCCTGGCGGGGCGGAAATCACAGAAAGTGATGGTTGTCACCAGGCGGGACCGACTGAGCTGCCCGGACGTCGATCGACGCCCATCGGTCCCGCGGAAAAGAACTACGGCTGGAAGCCGTCGGGCAGGAGTCGGGCCAGCGCGCGGACCGCCCGGTACTGGAGGGCCTTGATGGCGCCCTCGTTCTTGCCCATCGCCCGGGCCGTCTCGGCGACCGAGAAGCCCTGGAGGAACCGGAGCACGATGCACTCCTGCTGCTCCGGGTTGAGCTGCTTCACGGCGGTGAGCAGGGCGACGTTGGTGATGTGCTCAACCACCGCGGCTTCCGGGCTGCCCTCCGGGCCCCGGTCCTCCCGGTCGGCGTCGAGCACGTCGCCGGTGGTGACCTCCAGCCGGTACCGGCCGGACTTGAAGTGGTCCGCGACCAGGTTGCGGGCGATGGTCACCAGCCAGGCGCCGAGGTCGCGGCCCTGCCAGGTGAAGCTGCTGATCCGCTTGAGAGCGCGGAGGAAGGTGTCCGAGGTGAGGTCCTCGGCGAGCTGCCGGTTGCCGACCCGGAAGTAGACGAACCGGAACACGGTGTCCACGTACCGGTCGTAGATGAGGCCGAACGCCTCGGACTCGCCGGCCTGGGCCCGCTCGATCAGCGTCCAGACCTCGGTGGCCGGGTCGGACGGATCCGGTCGGCTCGGAAAGCCGGTCGGGGTGGTGGTGGCCGGCACCGCCGGGATCACCGCCGTCTCGCCCGCGGACGGGTCGGTGGTCGCCGCCGGCGTGTCGCTGACCCGTCGGCCCTGGGCCGGCATGGTCGGTCGGGCCGGTACGGCGACCCGGCCCCCGGCCGGCTTCGAGTTCCCGCCGGGCACCGCTGGTCGCGGTGGCGGCTCGTTGTGGTGTGGCCTGTTGCGTATCCGCTGCGCTGTGCCGTCGCCCCGCACGGCGGCGCTGTGTGGTTCATCCAGCGGGGCGCGGGCCGCCGGCCGCTCGTTGACCTGGGCACGAGTCGTCTGACCGGTCAGGCCGACCGGGCGTTCCGCGTAACCGAAGGTGGTCACCGCGTCGCCCCCGTCCCGTCGGTCGCCGGGCGGGCCGGTCTGCGGGTCGTCGGTGCGGACCGACCGGGCTTCCGGTCGGGCAGGACGGTTCCGGGGTGTGCCGACGGGCGGCAGTTCCCCTTGAGGTGCTGGTCCAATGCGCTCACAGGCACGGGGGCCTCCTCGGGCTGAGGGGTGTCGACTCACGGCAAATGGGGTGAGCCGACCCGAGTGATGATAGGGCCAACGTCACCCGCGCGTGGCAAGTCCGTTACACAGGGCGGAAGTATTTCCCGCTCCATCGCACCGTCGGCGGACCGGTTGTCCGTCGTGTGCGTTTGACTTTGGAGCGGCGTGGCGCTCCAGGGTGGATCTCCTGGTCGAGGGCGGATTGCCCGTTCGGATGACCCGTCCCGCCGGGTGGTCGTGTGCGCCCGGCCGAACCGCCGACGGATGGCGTCAGCCGTCCCATCGACGGGACCTGATCGGACCGCCGGTGGCACAGAGATCAGTCCCGTGGGCGGGACTGTCGCGGCGCCGCGGTCCGGCCGCCGGGCGTGGCCTGGCGGCGCCCGCTGTGCCAGACTCGATCACCGTGCAGGACGCATCGGCAAACCCCGCGCCGAACCTCGCCGACCGGGTCCACCGGGCGGCCCTCGACCACGGCGACCGGGCCGCGCTGCACTGGCGTGACCGGACACTCAGCTGGTCCGAACTGGACGCCGCAGTGGACTCCACCGCGCACGCGCTGACCGCCACCGCGCCGCCCACCGACCCGGGCGGTACGCCGCCACGCGTCGCGATCGCGCTGCCCAACACCCTCGACTTCGTGGTCAGCTGGCTCGCCGCCCTGCGCGCCGGGCTGGTCGCGGTGCCGGTCAACCCCGGCTTCACCGCCCCGGAGCTGCGGCACGTGCTGGCCGACTCCGGCGCGTCGGTGCTGATCGGCACCGAGCGGATCCGGAGCCTGCTCGCCGAGGTGGCCGTCGATCTGCCCGCGCTCACCGCCGTGCACGGCACGCCGCCGCGGTCGGTCGACGACGCACCGGAGCCGCCCACACGCCCGCGTCGGGGCGGTGCCGACCTGGCCGTGCTGCTCTACACCTCCGGGACCGAGGGCCGGCCCAAGGGCGCGATGCTCTCGCACCACGCGCTGCTGGCCAACCACGAGCAGGTCGGCCGGATCGAGCCGCCGGTGGTCGGTCCGGAGGACACCGTGCTCCTGGCCCTGCCGCTGTTCCACGCGTACGGGCTCAACTCGGGGCTCGGCGCGGTCGTCCACCATGGCGCGACCGGCGTGCTGCTCGACGAGCCGGGGCCCACGGCGGGGCTCGACGAGATCGCCCGGCACCGGGTCAGCGTGCTGGTCGGCGTACCGTCGATGTTCCTGGCCTGGGCCGGCGTGGCGGAGGTCCGCGCGGCGACCGCCTCCGTCCGGGTGGCGGTCTGCGCCGCGGCGCCGCTGGAGCCGGCGGTCGCGGCGCGCTTCACCGAGGCCACCGGTCATCCGGTGCACATCGGGTACGGCCTCACCGAGACCGCGCCGGTGCTCACCTCGACCCTGGTCGGCGGGGTGGCCAAGGCCGGCTCGATCGGTCGGCCGCTGCCCGGCGTCCGGTTGCGCCTGGTCGGCGCCGACGGCGCGGACCTCTGGCGCGACGGCCTGGCCACCCCCGACGAGGACCCGGACGAGATGGACATCTCCGACGCGGCGCCGGGCACCGACCCGGGGCAGATCGTCGTGCGCGGCCCCAACGTCTTCACCGGCTACTGGCCGGACGGCCGGGACGGGCCGGACGCCGACGGCTGGTGGGGGACCGGCGACGTCGCGTACGCCGACGAGGACGGCGACCTCTTCCTGGTCGACCGGCTCGGCGAGCTGATCCTCGTCAACGGGTTCAACGTCTATCCGCACGAGGTCGAGCTGGTGCTCGCCGGGCACCCCGGGGTGGCCGAGTCGGCCGTACTGGGTGTGCCGCATCCCCGGACCGGCGAGACTGTCCGGGCGTACGTGGTGCCGGCACCGGGGCGGCAGGTGACCAGCGAGGAGCTGCTCGCCCACTGCGCGCGGAACCTGGCCCGGTTCAAGTGCCCGACCGGGGTCGAGTTCGTCGACGCCCTGCCGCACTCGGCGATCGGCAAGGTACGCAAGACCCAGCTCCGGTCGGCGACGCCGGCCGACCCGCCGGCGAGCGCCGACACCCGCACGGAGGTAACCGATGTCCACTGACGCCCGGCTCGCCCTGGTCACCCGCCCCGGCTGCCACCTGTGCGACGACGCCAAGGCGGCGCTCGACCGGGTGGTGGCGGTCACCGGGGACAAGTGGGTCGAGTGGGACGTCACCGGCGACGAGGGGCTGGAGCGGGAGTACGGGGACCGGCTGCCGGTGGTGATGCTCGACGGCAAGGAGCACGGCTACTGGCGGGTGGAGGAGGAACGGCTGCTGCGGGACCTGACCACGCCGCAGCTCTGAGCGGTGCCTATGGTGCTCTGATGACCCCTGCACGCCCCCACCTCGTATGGGACTGGAACGGCACCCTGCTCAACGACCTCAGCCTGGTGGTCGCGGCCACCAACGCGGCGTTCGCCAGCGTGGGCGGGCCGGTGGTCACCTCCGACGAGCACCGGGTGCGGTTCCGCCGGCCGATCGCCGAGTACTACGCCGAGGTGCTCGGTCAGGCCGTGGACGACGACGAGTTCGGCCGGCTGGACCGGATCTTCCACGACGCGTACCGCAGCGGGTTGACCACCTGCGAGCTGGCCGCTGACGCGCGGACCGCGATGGCCACCTGGCCGGGCAACCAGAGCCTGCTCTCCATGTGGTTCCACGAGGAGCTGGTGCCGACCGTGCACACCTACGGGCTGACCGGCCACTTCACCCGGGTGGACGGGCTGCGTGCCACGGTCGGCGGCGGCCGCAAGGCGGAGTCGCTCGAACGGCACCTCGCCGAGCTGGGCGTGGACGGCGCGTCGGTGGTGCTGATCGGCGACTCCATCGACGACGCCGACGCGGCGCTCGCGGTGGGTGGCCGGGCGGTGCTCTACACCGGCGGCTTCACCGACCCGGCCCGGCTGCGTGCCTCCGGTCACCCGGTCGCCGACACCCTCACCGACGCCGTGACCCTGGCCCGGGAGGTCAGTTCCGCAGGTAGGTGAGGACGGCCAGCACCCGCCGGTGCTGCTCGGTGTCCGGTGGCAGGGTGAGCTTGGTGAAGATGTTGCGCACGTGCTTCTCCACCGCGCCGTCGCTGACCACCAGGGCGCGGGCGATGGCGGTGTTCGAGCGCCCCTCGGCCATCAGAGCGAGCACCTCGCGCTCGCGCGGGGTCAGCTCGCGCAGCGGGTCGTCCCGGCGGCGTCGGGCGAAGAGCTGACCGACCACCTCCGGGTCGAGCACGGTGCCGCCGGCCGCCACCCGGCGCAGCGCGTCGAGGAACTCGTCGATCGCCGCCACCCGGTCCTTGAGCAGGTAGCCGATACCGCCACCCGCGCCACCGGTTGTGGCGAGCAGGTCGTCGGCGTACGAGACCTCGACGTACTGGGACAACACCAGGATCGGGGTACGCGGCACCAGCCGGCGGGCCTCCACCGCCGCGCGCAGCCCCTCGTCGGTGTGCGACGGGGGCATCCGAACGTCGACGATCGACACGTCCGGCCGGTGCTCCACCACCGCCTCGACCAGCGCGTCGCCGTCCCCGACGGCGGCCACCACCTGGTGTCCGCTCTCGGTCAGCAGCCGCACCAGCCCCTCGCGGAGCAGGACGGCGTCGTCGGCGATCACGATGCGCATGGCTGTGTTGTCTACCACGTCCGGCCCGCCGGGAGGGCTCGACGCGGTGTCCGCCAACTCACAGCGGAAGCTCCGCGCGGATCTCGGTGGGCCCGCCGGTCGGGCTGACGACGGCCAGTTCGCCGCCGGCGGCCCGCACCCGGTCGGCGATGCCGACCAGGCCGTGCCCCTTGGCCAGGTGCGCACCGCCCTGCCCGTCATCGCCCACCCGGACCAGGAGACGGCTGCCCTGCCGGGTCAGTGCGACGGTGGCTTCGGTGGCCCGGCTGTGTTTGGCGACGTTGGTCAACGCCTCGGCCACCATGAAGTACGCGGTGTTCTCCACCGCCGGGTCGAGTCGCCCGCCCGGCGTGCCGAGCTGCGGGTCCACCTGAAGCTCGATGGGGATCAGCCCCCGGCCGGCGAGCGCGGCCAGGGCGCTGGGCAGGCCCCGGTCGACCAGGATCGGTGGGGCGATGCCCCGGGACAGCGCCCGCAGCTCGGCCAATGTGTCCCGGGTCTGGGTGACCGCCTCGTCGATGGTCCGGCCGGCCGCCTCCGGGTCGGAGGCGAGCTGCTGCCGGGCCCGGCTGAGGTCCATCGCAAGCCGGACCAGGCGCTGCTGGGGGCCGTCGTGAATGTCGCGTTCCAGCCGGCGCAGCGCGGACGCCTCGGCGGAGACGGCGGCGCGCTTCTGCTCCTCCAGCACGGTGATCCGGTCCCGCATCTCGGCCACCCCGGTCAGCATGGCCCGGGCGAAGCTCGCCTGGAGCAGCGCGCAGCCCCGGATCACGATCGGCAGGGTGATCAGGAAGAACACCCCGATCGCGGTGGTCAGCCCGATCCGCGCGGTGGTCGAGTCGCCGAGGCCGAGCAGTTGGGCGAGGTCGCCCTCGCCGTCGCCGCGCGGCAGCGTCCAGTCGTACGCCCAGTAGAGCGAGCCGGTGACCGCGGCGGCCCACCAGGCCAGCGCCACCACGAACGTGACAACCGACACGATCAGACGCAGCACGCCGTGTGCCACGTCGAGCCAGGACTGGGCGTCCCGCATCGGCACGAAGATCCGCCGCCAGGCGTTCGCTCCCGCCTCCGGCAGCCGGTAGTGCGGCCGGATCCGGGGCTGACGGAGTACCGCCGGCAGCCGCAGCCGCTCGATGTCGGCGAGCCCGCGGGCGGCGTACAGGGTGCCGCTGATGATCGGCAGGCCGATCACCGTGACCACCAGCCCGACGCCGACCACGAGGCCCACCACGAGGACGACGAAGCTGGTCAGGGCCAGGG
The DNA here is from genome assembly GCF_053599835.1 of Micromonospora sp. NPDC005163. Classification (NCBI taxonomy): domain Bacteria; kingdom Bacillati; phylum Actinomycetota; class Actinomycetes; order Micromonosporales; family Micromonosporaceae; genus Micromonospora; species Micromonospora sp. NPDC005163. The sequence goes on along the minus strand of NZ_JBSFYP010000023.1, from coordinate 36,245 downwards.
GCAGGCCGAGCAGCACGTACCCGGAGTCGACGAAGAGCTGGCGGGGGATGCTCGGTGCCAGCGTCGGCTGGTCGCTGGTGGCGGCAACGGCGGTCATGCCCAAAGGCTAGGCAGCCCGGGTCCGCCACCCCATCCCGAAGCCCTGCCTCTCCTCCGTAGTGCTGTCCCTACCTGTCCCGGCACGCCTGTCCGACCTGGGCGCGGGATTGGTCAGAGAAGTCGGGAATGAGCAATAATTACGCGGGCGGTGCGGGCGGACGCCGCTGGATCGATCTTGCAGAACGGAGGCGCTGGTGGGGTCGCGCCGCGCAGCGACAAGATCGCGATTTGTGCACGTCTTCACAAGCGCCTACTCTCTAGTTCCGACGCGCCCTGCTAGCACAGCCGGCAATCTCGGTCGCCAGCGGGAGTCCATAAGCGGCCGACCAGCGGAGTTGGCCGAGGATCGCACCGCACGGAGTCTCATGAGTCAGCATCGTCACCCAGGCGCGCCCGGCCGCGCCGGTGCCGTACCCGCGCTCCCGGACCTGCCCGAGGCGACCGTCGCGCGACTCCCGGAATACCTGCGTGCGCTGCACAACCTCGCCGACGTCGGCCACGAGACGGTCTCCAGCGAGGGCCTGTCCGCCGCCGCCGGCGTCAACTCTGCCAAGCTCCGCAAGGACCTCTCCCACCTCGGCTCGTACGGCACCCGGGGCGTCGGCTACGACGTCGCGCTGCTGATCGAGCAGATCGAGTACGTGCTCGGGCTCACCCAGCGCAGGGCGGTCGCCCTGGTCGGCGTGGGTAATCTCGGTCACGCTCTGGCCGGTTACGACGGTTTCGCGAGCCGGGGCTTCCGGATCGCCGCACTGCTCGACGCCGACCCCTCCCGGGTCGGCGAAGAGATCAACGGCCTGGTGGTCCGGCATGTCGACGAGCTTCCGGCGATCGCCGCGGAGGAGTCCATCGCGATCGGCGTGATCGCCACCCCGGCCGCCGCCGCCCAGCGGGTCGCCGACCAGCTGGTCGCGGTCGGCGTGACGAGCATCCTCAACTTCGCGCCGTGCGTACTCTCGGTTCCGGAGGGGGTTGACGTGCGCAAGGTCGACCTCGCCATCGAGCTGCAGATTCTGTCCTTCCACGAGCACCGCAAGGCGTCACTGACCGCGCTTCCCGCCACCGGCGGGTCCGCTCTCACCGCCCTGCCGGGTGGGCTCGCGGCCACCGACACCCAGGAGGCGATCGGCACGTGAAACTGCTCGTCGTCGGCGCGTCCTACCGGACCGCCCCGGTCGCCACGCTGGAGCAGCTGGCCGTGCCCCCCGCCGACCTCACCCGCACCCTGGACCGCCTGGTCGCCCAGCCGTACGTGGCCGAGGCGGTACTCGTCTCCACCTGCAACCGGGTGGAGGTCTACGCCGCCGTGTCCGGTTTCCACGGCGGGCTCGGCGACGTCTGCGCCGTCCTGGCCGAGCAGGCCGGCAGCTCGCCGGCGGCGCTCGCCAGCCACCTGTACGTGCACTACGACGCCGCCGCCGTGGACCACGTCTTCCGGGTCGCCACCGGGCTGGACTCGATGGTGGTCGGCGAGGCGCAGATCCTCGGGCAGTTGCGCGACGCGTACCACTGGGCCACCGGCGCGGACTCGGCCGGCCGCCTGCTGCACGAGCTGATGCAGCAGGCACTGCGGGTCGGCAAGCGGGCCCACGCCGAGACTGGCATCGACCGGGCCGGCCAGAGCGTGGTCACCGCCGCGCTGGAGCTGGCCGCCGGGCACCTCGACGGTGCCCTCGCCGGTCACCCGGCCCTGGTTGTCGGGGCCGGCGCGATGGGCTCGCTCGGGGTGGCCACGCTGTCCCGGCTGGGCGCCGGGCCGCTCACCGTCACCAACCGGGGCGCCGACCGGGCCGCGCGGCTCGCCGAGTCGTACGGGGCGAACGCCGTGCCGATGGCCGAGCTGGCCGAGACGCTCTCCACAGTGGACATCGTAGTGGCCGCCACCGCCTCCACCGAACCGGTCCTCAACCGGACGGTGGTCGGCGCGGCGCTGGCCGAGCGGGACCCGGCCCGGGGCCCACTGGTCCTGCTCGACCTGGCCGTCCCGCGCGACGTCGAGGAGGGCGTCGTCGACCTCCCCGGCGTCGAGGTGATCGACATCGACCGGATGGCGGCGCTGCTCGCCGACGGTCCGGCCGCCGCGGACGCCGCCGCCGTCGAGCGGATCGTGCTCGGCGAGGTGGAGAGCTTCCTGTCCTGGCTGCGCGGCGCCGACGTGGCGCCCACCGTGGCCGCGCTGCGCGGCCGGGCCGACGACGTGGTCACCGCCGAGCTGCGCCGGCTGGCCCAGCGCCGCCCCGACCTCGGTGACGACCTGCGGGCCGAGGTGGCCCGCACGGTGCACCGCGTGGTGCAGCGGCTGCTGCACCAGCCCACCGTCAAGGTCCGCCAGTTGGCCGCGGAGCCCGGCGGCGACCAGTACGCAGCCCTGCTGCGCGAGCTGTTCGACCTCCAGGTGCCGCAGACCTCGCCGGTGGACACCGTTCCCGACGTGGTGGCACCCGACCTCGGCGCGGCGTTCAGCGCCATCGACCCGGTGCTCGGCGCGGACGCCACCGACCCGACCCCGCCCACCGGAGGTGCGCGATGACCACCCCCCTACGCCTCGGCACCCGGGGCAGCGCCCTGGCCATGGCCCAGTCCGGTCAGGTCGCCGAGGCGTTGACCGCCGCCACCGGCCGCCCGGTGGAGCTGGTCGAGGTGATCACCGCCGGCGACCGCTCCAGCGCGCCGGTGCACCGGCTCGGCGTCGGGGTGTTCGTCTCCGCGCTGCGCGACGCGCTGGCCGCCCGGACCATCGACTTCGCGGTGCACTCCTACAAGGATCTGCCCACGGCCGCCGCCGGCGGGCTGCACATCGCCGCGGTGCCGGCCCGGCAGGACCCACGCGACGCGTTGATCGCCCGGGACGCCCGGACGCTCACCGAGCTGCCGCCCGGGGCCACCGTGGGCACCGGCGCGCTGCGCCGGATCGCCCAGCTGCACGCGCTCGGCCTGCAGCTGGAGGTCACCCCGATCCGGGGCAACGTGGACACCCGCCTGGCGCGGGTGCTCGGCCCCGAGGCCGACCTCGACGCCGTCGTGCTGGCCCGGGCCGGGCTGGCCCGACTCGGCCGGGCCGACGTGATCACCGAGACGCTGGACCCGATGCTGATGCTGCCCGCGCCCGCCCAGGGTGCGCTGGCCGTGGAGTGCCGGGTCGACGACCAGGACCTGGTCGAGCTGCTCGCCGTGCTCGACCACGCACCGTCGCACGCCGCCGTCACCGCGGAGCGCGCGTTGCTGGCCACCCTGGAGGCCGGGTGCAGCGCACCCGTCGCCGCCTATGCGGAACTCGCCGAAGGTGACGCCGGCGATGAGATCTACCTGCGCGGGGCGGTGATCAGCCCGGACGGCACTCGTGACCTCCGGCTGTCCCGCACCGGAACGCCCGCCGACGCGGCGGAGATCGGTAAGGCACTCGCCGCCGAACTCCTCGACCTCGGCGCCGACTCGATCCTCGGCCAGGAAGGAAACACCGGCTCGGGGACCCAGCAATTTGGGAGCACAGAATGACCCGCACCCGTAAGCCCGTCGGCCGTATCGCGTTCGTCGGGGCTGGCCCCGGCGACCCGGGCCTGCTGACCCGTCGGGCGCACGACGCCCTGGTCGACGCCGACCAGGTGATCTACGACCGGGGAGTCCCGGAGTCGTTGCTCGCCGTCGTACGCGCCGAGGCCAGGGACGACGCCGAATTCACCCCGGCCGAAGGCGCGCCGGGGGACGTGGCGAAGGTGCTGATCTCCGCGGCCCGGTCCGGGCTGAACGCGGTGCACCTGGTCGCCGGCGACCCGTTCGGCCACGACTCGGTGGTCAAGGAGGTGCAGGCGGTGGCCCGCACCGCCGCTCACTTCGAGGTGGTGCCCGGGGTCGGTCAGGCCGAGGGCGTGGCCACCTACGCGGGGGTCCCGTTGCCGGGTGTGCGTACCGCCGCCGACGTCGAGGACGTCAGCGCTCTGGACTTCGAGGCGCTGGCCGCAGCCGTCGGCCGGGGCTCGCTCGCCGTCGCGGTGGACGCCGGTGACCTCGCCGCCGTCCGGGACGGGCTGCTGGCCGCCGGGGTCGACGGCACCACCGGCGTCGGGGTGACCGGCGACGGCACCGGCGAGACCCAGTACACGACCACGTCGACCGTCGACAGCTTCGTGGCCGCCGCGCTCGGCTTCACCGGCCGGGTGGTGCTCACCGTCGGCGCCGCTGTGGGCCAGCGGGACAAGCTGAGCTGGTGGGAGAACCGCCCGCTGTACGGCTGGAAGGTGCTGGTGCCGCGGACCAAGGAGCAGGCCGGCGTGATGAGCGCCCGGCTGCGCGCGTACGGGGCGATCCCGTGCGAGGTGCCGACCATTGCGGTCGAGCCGCCGCGTACCCCGGCGCAGATGGAGCGGGCGGTCAAGGGCCTGGTCGACGGCCGGTACGCCTGGGTCATCTTCACCTCGGTGAACGCGGTCCGCGCGGTCTGGGAGAAGTTCGCCGAGCACGGCCTGGACGCCCGGCACTTCGGTGGCGTCAAGATTGCCTGCATCGGTGAGGCGACGGCGGACGCGGTCCGCGCGTTCGGCATCCAGCCGGAGTTGATCCCCGCCGGGGAACAGTCCTCCGACGGGCTGCTGGCCGAGTTCTCGCCGCACGACGAGATCCTCGACCCGGTGGGCCGGGTGCTGCTGCCGCGCGCCGACATCGCCACCGAGACGCTTGCCGCCGGGCTCACCGAGCGTGGCTGGGAGGTCGACGACGTGACCGCGTACCGGACGGTCCGGGCCGCGCCGCCGCCCGCCGAGATCCGGGACGCGATCAAGTCGGGCGGGTTCGACGCGGTGCTCTTCACCTCGTCCTCCACCGTGCGGAACCTGGTCGGCATCGCGGGGAAGCCGCACGCGCGTACCGTTGTTGCCGTCATCGGGCCCAAGACGGCGGAGACCGCGACGGAGTTCGGCCTGCGGGTCGACGTCCAGCCGCCGCACGCCTCGGTGCCCGACCTGGTGGAGGCGCTCGCCGCCTACGCCGTCGAGCTGCGCGAGAAGCTCGCCGCCATGCCGGCGAAGCAGCGTCGCGGCTCGAAGGTGCAGGGGCCGACCGCCCTGCGCTTCCGGTAGTCGTCTTCAGGAGGGGCTCCCATGTCGTACCCCGAGATCCGGCCCCGCCGGCTGCGCCGCACCCCGGCGATCCGCCGGCTGGTCTCCGAGACGCGGGTCGACCCGGCCGAGCTGGTCGTGCCGATGTTCGTCAAGGAGGGGCTGACCGAGCCCCGCGCCATCGCGTCGCTCCCGGGGGTGCTCCAGCACTCCCGGGACTCGCTGCGCAAGGCGGCGGTCGAGGCGGTCCAGGCCGGTGTCGGCGGGATCATGCTCTTCGGTGTGCCGGAGCATCGTGACCCGACCGGGTCCGGTGGCATCGACCCGGACGGCATCCTGAACGTCGCCATCCGCGACGTGGTGGCCGAGGTCGGCGACGCCACGGTGGTGATGAGCGACCTGTGCCTGGACGAGTTCACCTCGCACGGGCACTGCGGCCTGCTCACCCCGGGCGGCGAGGTGGACAACGACGCGACCCTGGAGGCGTACGCCGAGATGGCGGTGGCCCAGGCCGCCGCCGGGGTCCACATGGTCGGGCCGTCCGGGATGATGGACGGCCAGGTCGGCGTCGTGCGCCGGGCGCTCGACGCCGCCGGGCACCAGGACGTGACCGTGCTGGCGTACGCCGTGAAGTACGCCTCGGCCTTCTACGGCCCGTTCCGGGACGCGGTGGAGTCGGCGCTGGAGGGCGACCGGCGCTCCTACCAGCAGGACCCGGCCAACCTGCGCGAGTCGCTGCGCGAGGTGGCGCTGGACGTCGCCGAGGGCGCCGACCTGGTGATGGTCAAGCCGGCGCTGCCCTACCTCGACGTGGTGTCGGCGGTGCGGGCCGCGGTGGACGTTCCGGTCGCCGCCTACCAGGTCTCCGGTGAGTACGCGATGGTCGAGGCGGCCGCCGCGAACGGCTGGATCGACCGCGAGCGGGTGATGCTGGAGACGCTCACCTCGATCAAGCGGGCCGGCGCGCAGATCATCCTCACCTACTGGGCTGTCGAGGCCGCCGGACTGCTCCGCGAGCGCTACTGAGCGGCCGGTAGCGGGCCTCTCGCGCGCCCCCATCGCGCCCCCCCGACCCCCCTTTGCTCTGCTTCAACGGGCGCAACACTTTTCGGGTCCGGCTGTTGCGTCCGTTGAAGCAGAGCAAAGGGCGCCAACCACGCCCTCGCCCTCGCCCCCGCCTCCGCCCCCGCCTCCGCCCCCGCCTCCGCCTCCGCCTCGGCCCCCGCCCCCGCCGGGTGTCCACAGGTTTATCCACAGGGATTGAGCTCGGGTGGCACTACCGGGGACGGTGGCCGAATGGCGTCGGCACTCGATCCTCCTTCTCCCACCGGTCCCACCGTCGGTCAATTTCCCATTGCCGGTCTGGTTCGCCGGGCACGTCGGATCGTCCGGCTGAGCCAGCACCAGATGGCTCGCTTCGCCAAAGTTTCGCCCTCGACGGTGGGGCGGGTCGAAGCGGGCAGCCTGACCCCCAGCCTGGCCGTGCTGGAGCGCCTCCTCGCAGCGGCCGGGCTCTACATCGCCGTGGTCGACCAGAACGGCCGGGTGATTCTGCCGATGGCCGACCGGGAGGACATTCACGACGGCGCCGGTCGCCGCTACCCCTCACATCTGGACACCATCCTCGACCCGGAGCCGGGGGAGTGGTGGGCGGACATCTACGGGCTGGCCCGGCCGCCGGAGACCTATCACCGCTCCTCGGCGGATCGGGAGGCGCGGCGACGACGCAGCCAGTGGGAGGTACGGGTCGCGCAACACCGTCATCTGCCACCCCCGCCGGCCATCCACGACTACTACTGACCGCTGACGCCGGGAACGAGCGAGCGGGCCGTCGTCCGGCGCAAACCTGGACGACGGCCCGCTCGGACCAGCGAACGAGCAGAAACGGGTCAGTCGTCGTTCGTGATGGTGCCGGTCGCCGCCGGGTCGGCCAGCCGCAGGCCGGGCACGCCGGCCACCAGCAGCGTGAGCCTCTCGTCCGCCTCCCGCTTCCGGTCACCGCGCACGGTCACCGGCAAGGCCAGCGAGGTCTGCCCAGCGGCCAGGGTCCGGCAGCCGACGTACGGGTCGAAGTCCGAACCGGCCTGCGCCGTGCCGCCGAGGGTGGCGGCGCAGAGCAGCACCGGCTGGGACAACGGCCGGGACACGGTGGCGGTGAAGGTGAGCTGCCGGGTGCCCTTGTCGCCCTCGACCACCGTTGTGTCGGCGACGGTCAGCGACGCCCGGGAGCGGAACCGGGCCACCTGCGGGTCGTGGTCGCTGGAGCCCCGCGACCCGTCGCCGCTGAACTCCGCGGGCCAGTCCGCGTTGACGTGCGCTGCCCGCACCTGCACCAGGTCACCGTAGAGCGCGTCGTTGACGAACAGGTGGTCGAGCGTCTGCGCCTGCCCCTCGAAGCTGTACGAGTACGCGGCCGACGGGGTGTCCGCGACCAGGTTGTCCCACAGGTTGTGCAGGCCCGCCTCGTAGAGCGGGGCGAGCTGGTCCGACGGGGTAGGCTGGCTGCCCGTCGCGATGGGATCATCCGGGCGGGGGAAGACGTTCAGGTCCCCGCCGTAGACCACCCGGGCGTTCTGGTCGGCGGCCTCGATCGCGGTCACGATCGCCGCGCCGTACGCCGCCTGCTCCCGACGCTGCCCGACCCGGCTGTCCGGGCCGGAGGAGAAGTGGTTGCTGAGCGCGTACAGGGTGAACCGCTCCGCCGAGCCCGGCGTCGCGGCCACGCTGAACCTGCCCAACTGGGGAGCCCGGGTGAAGACGTTGTTCCCGTCCCGGCCCGTCGAGGTGTCCACGTCGGCCGGCAGCACCGCGTTGAGCGCCTTCGGGTTCTGCACGTCGGCGTTGGCCGGCAGCCCCGGGGCGCGGTACTGGACGGTCGGCGCCGAACCCAGCAGCGGGTCGGTCGCCGTCGCGGCAGCCAACGACAGCCGGTCGGTGCGGTACAGGAAGGCGGCCGTGATGCCGCGGGCGTCCGCGCCGGTCCGGTCGTAGGCAGCGGCGTACGCCGGACCGCCGGCCGCCGCCACCGCGAGCGCCAGCTCCTGGATGGTGTCCGGGGCGCCGTCGGCGTTGTTCGTGTCGCCGCAGGCCAGCGCGGCCCCGGACACCGTGCAGATGTCCTGGTCCTCGGCCTCCTGCACCAGGATCAGGTCCGGCGCGTGCAGGTCCTTGACGATCTGGTCGGCGAGCGCGGTGAGGTGCTCGCGGTAGTCCGCCTCACCGCTCGGCACGTAGTCGAACGGCGGGTTGACGCCCGGGCAGCCGGCGTTGCCGGTGAAGTCGCAGCCGTCGAACGGGTCGTCCCGGTGGTCGTAAAGGTTCTCCACGTTGTAGGTGGCGACCGCCACCTCCTGCGACCGGTCGGCCGGCTTCGGCGGGTTGTTCTTCGACGGGTCGGCCCCGGCGTCGAACTCCGCCCGCTCGACCTGGACGCCGTACTTCTCGAACGAGTAGTAGACCCCGCCCACCGCGTCCGCGCGCAGCGTGTCGAAGGTGTGCGCCGGCGGGAGCAGCGCGGTGCTGACCCCGGCGGTGGCCTTCACGCCCATGCTGCCGAGCAGCACCCGCTGGCCGTTGCCGTCGTCGAAGCGACGGGTCGGGTCGTTGTCCAGCGGGTGGGAGTCCCGGAACACCCGCCGGGCGTACGGGTCGGCGCGGTCCAACAGTGGGTCGTCCCGGTCGACCACCCACAGCTCCGCGTCGGCGGTGGAGGAGAAGACGTCCCGACCGCTCACCGCGCCGCTGCCCGCGCGTACCCGCAGCCGGGCGCCCTCGTGCCGCTCCCAGAAGCGCTGCGCGTCGGTCAGCTCAGCTGGCGGGGCCGCGTCCGTCACCGCGACCGCCGTGGCCACGTCCAGGCCGGTGGCGATCCGGCGGACCAGCGAGGCACCGGAGAGCTGAGTGAAGTTGAAATACTCGGACACCCGGGCCCGGAGCACCACCTCGTCGCCGACCGTCGGCACGTAGCCACCGATCAACGAGGTGAACGTGCCCATGAACACGAAGATGCCGTCGGAGCTGGTCGGGTCGCCGTCGGTGTCGCCGGTGCGGCTCTGCAGGAAGAACCCGTGCTGTTCCGCCCCGGCCGAGGTGCGGGCCAGGGTCAACTGGGTGATCACCCCACGTACGTCGTACAAAGTGCTGCTCGTGCCGTTGCCGCTCGCCGGTGCGAGCGGCGACCGGTCGGTCGGGCCGGACTCGGCGTCGGTGGTCGGGCCCTGCACCTCGCCGACGGTGAGCTCCCGGGTCACCTGCACGACCAGAGCGCAGCTGGCGGTGCCGCCGCCCGCGTCGGTCGCGGTCACCGTGACGGTGTACGCCCCGGCGGCGAGGTCGGCGCTCGCGCTGACCGTGGCGCGGGCGGTGCCACCCAGCCCTTCGGCCGGGGTCAGCGCGGTGCGGGTGATCGAGCCGGTGGCCGGGGTCGGGCTGACCGCGCTCACCGCCAGGTCGACGACGGTGTCATCGGGGTCGGTGGCGGTGACCTCACGGGTAGCCGCCGTGCCGGCAGCGGTGACCAGCGGCCCGCCGCAGGTCAGCGTGGCCGGCGCGTCGACCGGGCCACCACCGTCCACGGTGTGCGTGCCGAGCCCGTCGAAGGTGTCGACCGGGAAGCCGGCCCACTGCGCGGCGGGATCGAACGCGTCCGACGGGTCGGTGTCACCGGCGGTCACGGCGGGCAGCCGACGCAGGGTGTTGTCGGCCGTGCTGGTGACGCCGGTGCCCCACTCGGTGCCCGGGTCGACACCCACCTGGCCGATCGAGTCGAGCACCGTGGTGCCCCGGCGCAGCACGATCGCGTCGTCACCGTTGAACAGGCTCGCCCCGGTCGTCTGGTCGGCCTGGGCGAGGATGGCGGACCCGGCCGAGGCGCTGGCGAACACGAACGCGTCGCCAGCGGCCACCGTCCCGGTCAGCGCGATGTTGGTGGCCGTGGCGGAGCCGTTGAAGAAGAGCTGGAGCTGGTAGCCGCCGGTCGTGAGGTCGACGGCACCACCGGTGCCGTTGAACAGCTCGATCGCCTTGTTGTTCGACGAACCTTCGACGTACTCCGAGATGAACAGGTCGGTGGGTGCGGCGCTTGCCGCGGTGGGTGCGACGCCGAGGGCCGTGACGGTCACGGCGACGGTGGCGGTCGCGAGCGCGGCGATTGTGCGGCGCGGGCGCATAGGGCCTCCACGATGGGTGGATGGGAATCAACGCACGTTAAGGTGCGCGACTGTCCACCGTCCATCCCCCATTGGACAGTTTCGTGAATTCTTTCAGCGTGGCGGATCGATGCGGTGCACCAGCTCGGCGATGTCGACGCTGTATTCGCACCAGTCCCGGTCGGGCCGGTAACCCAGCTCCGCGTTGACCTTGAGCATCGCCTCGTTGGCCTGGGCGTTCCAGGTCTGCACCTCGGCCAGCTCCGGCTCGGCGGAGCGCAGCTCCCGCAGCATCCGGGCCTTGATCGCTCGATCGATGCCGTAGCCCCGGTGGTCCTGGGCGACGATCGTGTCGTACTGGTCGGCGCGGGTCGGGTGCTGGGCCGGCACCACCACCTCGGTCAGGCCGGCCACCTCGCCGCTCTGCTCGTGCCGAGCGAGCACGATGTACGGCTTCATGCCCCGCCGGTGGAGGGTGTCCAGGCTGTCCCGCAGCCGCTGCGGGTCGTAGGAGCTGGGGCGCAGCTCGCCGTCGTCGACGTCGCGCACCTCCGCCTTGGCCCGCGCGTACGCCTCGATCAGGTCGTCCGGCGGCCCGCCGGGGAAGAACTCCAGGTGGTAGCCCGCGCCGATGCCGGTGGCCATTCCGGCCAGCTCGGTCCAGTCGACCGTGGAGAGGTCGAGCACGCTGCGGGTCTCCACGTACTCCCGGGTGAAGCCGAGCGCCTCGTAGAAGCCCACCGCCGGCGTGTCGCCGACCACCTCGACCCCGATCGACCGGAAGCCCTCCTGGTAGACCCGGCGGGCAGCGCGCAGCACCAGGTCACGGCCGAGCCCGGCGCGCCGCACGGACGGGTGCACCAGCACTTCGAGCACGCCGATGTCGCCCAGGAGCAGCACGTGGACCTGCCCGAGCACCGCGCCCGGACCGCCGGGGTCGGTCGGATCGGCCTGGGCGATCCAGGAGAGCCGCCGCTCACCGGGCATCACCTCGGCGAGGTATTCCCGCAGGGAGTCCTCCCGCCACGGCGGGTCCTGCGGCAGATCGACCGCCAGAACCGCGTTCAGCGTGTCCAGCAGCGACGCGATCTCGGCGGACGACGCGGTCCTGGGGTCCCACTCGCGCACCATCACCTGTCTAGCTTGCCGCTAACAGCTGCCCGGGGGAAGTGTCCAGTTCTCCAATGTATGCGGACGATCACTTCACGTACGGCTGGCCCGTCCGTATCGGTTTGCGGTGTCGTAGACGTCCTGGGCGTACCGGCGCACGTCGTTGTACGACAGGATCGCGTTCCACCAGTCGGCGGCGATGCTCAGGTTGCGGTTGTTCTTGCACAGGTAGTTTCCCGCCGCCAGGGCCGCGTCGTCCAGATCGTGCGGGTCCTTGACGCCGTCGTTGTCGGCGTCGGCGCCGATCTCCTGCCAGGTGGTCGGGATGAACTGCATCGGCCCGATCGCGCGGTCGAACGAGGTGTCCTGGTCGAGGTTCCCACGATCGGTGTCGATGATCCGCATGCGCCCGTCCCGCCCGTCCAGCGGCAGGCCGATGATCTGCGGAAGCGCCTTGCCGTCCGGCCCCAACCGGGCGCCGTTGGCCGTGCCGTGCCCCGATTCGACCTGGCCGATCGCGGCCAGCGTGGTCCAGCTCAGCGCGCAGCTGCGGTTGGTCTGGGCGAGCACCAGCTCGGCGTAGCCGTACGCCTGCATCGCGGCCGGCGGGACACCGACCTTGGTGCCGACCTGCTGCGCCCAGCCGGCCAGGGCGTCCGAGGGCCGCCCACCGGTCACCGGCCCACCGGCCGGCCCGGTCGGCAGCGCGCCGGTCGGCAGTCCGCCGGTGGGAAGGGGCCCGGTCGGCAGCGGTCCGGTGGGAACTCCGGACGGCAGCACCGGGGGCGGTACGGCCGCGGCCGGCGTGTCGGAGGCGTCGACGGCGACCGGCCGGGGTGCGCGGATGGCCGCCGGGACGAGCAGCGCGCCCGCCGCGGCGGTCGCGGCCACTAGGGCGAGCAGGAAGACCCCGGGCAGGGTGAGCCGACCGCTGGGGCGGCGGGCCCAGGCGCGGGTCGCCCGGGCAGCGGTCGCCGCTGCCTGCCGTGGCGGCAGGCGAAGCGCGTGCGCGAACGGCACCCGTCGCCGCCGGCCCGGATCGATCTTCGGTGCGCTGGCCACGTCGTCCACACTGGCCGGCTTCGGGTCTGCCTCGGCGGCGGGCAGGGGTGTGGTCTTCGCATCGCCAGCCGGCGTCTCGGCGCCCGCCCCGGCCGGCGCGGTCACCGCGTCCGAGTCGACGGCCGGGGGTGCGGCGGTCAGGTCGTCAGCGGGTGCGTCGGCGTTCGTCCCTCCACCGGTGGCGTCGGTCTTCGTCCCTTGACCGGGTGCGTCGGCCTTCGTGCCTCCATCGGGGGCGTCGGTCTTCGGGGCTCCGGCCGTCGGGTTGGGCGCAGCGGGGGCCTTGCCACTCAGCCAGGGCCGGCGGGGGCGGGGCACGGCCCGTGGCACCGGATCCGGCGCGGCCCCCGATCCTTCGAGCGGCCCGTCCAGCGGCGCGGACGGTCGCAACGGTTGCACACGCGTTTTGTCCTCGCCGTCCACCACCCGTCGAGTATCACCCATACCCCGTTGGACGTCAGGTCCCCGTACCCTGGTTGCCATGCCCAGGTACGAGTTCCGCTGCCGCGCCTGCGGCGACACGTTCGAGGTCAACCGTCCAATGGCGTCGGCTGGCGCGCCCGCCACCTGCCCGCAGGGCCACACCGACACGGTCAAGCTGCTCTCCGCGGTCGCGGTCACCGGCCGGGGTGCGGGCGGCGGCGCCGCGGCCGCCACCGGGGGCGGCTGCTGCGGCGGTGCCTGCGGCTGCTGATCCAACCAATTCGCGGCCGTCTGGTCGGCCGCCCTTGCCGGGAACGGGTCCGAGTGGCACTTTGAGGCGGCACGTGCCCGGCCGTTCTCACGATGTGTGACCGCTCGGACTCAGGCAGCATGAACCCGACGTCACGGGCGGAGGTTCCACGCATGTCGCCACGGATCCAGCTCCCGAGCGGTTGGGTGACCTTCGTGTTCACCGACATCGAGGGCTCGACCCGGCTGGCCCAGCTGCTCGGCCCGGACTACCGCCCGGTGCTCGCCGAACACCGACGGCTGCTACGCCGGACGCTGGCCAGCACCGGTGGCGCCGAGCTGCTGACCGAGGGCGACTCGTTCTTCCTGGCCTTCGACGACGCCGCGGCGGCGTTGACCGCCTGCCTGACCGCCCAGCGCGCGCTGGCCAGCCACGACTGGCCCACGGAGGAAGCGGCGCCGCGGGTGCGGATGGGCCTGCACACCGGTTACGCCGAGCCGCGCGACGGGGAGTACGCCAGCCCCGAGGTGCACCGGGCGGCCCGGGTGGCCGCCGCCGCGCACGGCGGGCAGGTGCTCTGTTCGGCGTCCACCGCCCGCCGGGCGGAACCGCTGCCACCCGGTGCCACCCTGCTCGACCTGGGCCTGCACCGGCTGCGTGGCTTCGACGACCGGGAACGACTGTTCCAGCTGGTCGCGCCCGGGCTGGAACGGCAGTTCCCCCGGCCCCGCACGGCCGACGCGGTGGCGCACAACCTGCCGACCCAGGTGACCTCGTTCGTCGGCCGGCAGGCCGAGCGGGCCGAGCTGGGCCGGCTGGTCGAGGAGCACCGGCTGGTCACCGTGCTGGGCGCGGGTGGGGCGGGCAAGACCCGGCTCGCCGTGGAGCTGGCCAGCGGGGTGGTCGAGGCGTACCCGGACGGGGTCTGGTTCGTCGACGTCGCCGTGGTGACCGACCCGGGGTTGGTGGCGTTCGCCATCGCCGCGGTGCTCGGGCTGCGACCCGAGCCGGGCCGGCCGATACTGGACACCCTTGTCGAGTACGCGGCCGGCCGTCGGATGCTGGTCGTGCTGGACACCTGCGACACGCAGCCGGCCGCCTGCGCGGAAGTCATTTCCCGCCTGCTCTCCGGCGGGGGCGGTGTGCGGGTGCTGGCCACCAGCCGCGAGTCGTTCAGCCTGCCCGGCGAAGTGGTCTGGCGGATCCCGCCGCTCTCGGTCGATCCGAGCGCGGAGGGCGCGGAGAGCGACGCGGTGGCGCTGTTGCTGGACCGTACGGCGGCCGCACGCGGTGGGCGGCAGCCGGATCCGGCCGAGTCGGCCGATCTGGGCCGGGTGGTGCAGCGGCTGGACGGTCTGCCGCTGGCCATCGAGCTGGCCGCCGCCCGGTTGCGGGTGCTCTCCGTCGGTCAGCTCGCCGAGCGGCTGGACGACGTGCTCGGCACGCTGGACGCCGGCCGGGAGGACCCGGAGCCGCCGCCGGTGGAGCGGGGATGGTCGGGGAACCAGCAGGACACCGTGGACCTGGTGGCCGCGGCGGCCGGCGCGTCGCCGCCCACCCCGGCGAGCAGGGCGGTGCAGCGCTCGGCCACCAAGCGGCACCTGACCATGCAGGCCACCGTCACCTGGTCGTACCGCACGTTGGGGCCGCGGGCCGCCCGGCTGCTGCGCTGGCTGGCGGTCTTCGCCGGGCCGGTGGACCTGGCGACGGTGGAGTGGCTGCTGGGCGACGACCCGTTGGATCCGCTCTCGGTGCTGGTGGACAAGTCGATGGTGCTGGCCGAGCCGCGTGCCGCCGGCAGCACGTACCGGATGCTCGACCCGATCCGGGCGTACGCCGCGCGGCGGCTGGCCGAGGCGGGCGAGGAGCAGGCCGCCCGGGACCGGCACGTGGCCTGGTCGGCGCACGCGCTGGAGCGGGCACACCTGGGCCCGGACGGTCGGCCGGTGACGCTGTCGCTCTACGCCCTCGACCCGCTGGCCGGGGAGCTTCGGGCCGCGTTGCGCTGGTGCACCACCGGCGGCAGCGCGCGCGCCGGCCTCCGCCTGGCCGGCGGCCTGGACCAGTGGTGGCGTGAGCGTGGGCTGGCCCGGGAGGGGCGGCTCTGGCTGTTCCGGCTGTACGGGCGGATCGCCGAGACCGGAGAGCAGATCCCGGAGGCCGAGCTGGCGGCGGCGTACCACATGCACTCGCTGCACGCCGGCGGGGACGGCGAGTTCGCCGAGGAGCTGCGCTTCTCCCAGCGGGCGGAGGCGGCCGCCCGGCAGGCCGGTGACGCCGGTCTGCTGGCCCGGGTGCTCGCCGGGCGGGCCGCGCCGCTGGTCGACATGGGACAGTGCGTCGAGGCGGAGCGGGTGTGCCGGGAGGTCATCGACTGGGCGCACGGTCAGGACGTGGTCGGCGAGGCGTTGTTCGCGGTGTTCAGCCTGGCCGAGCTGCTGTGGCGGAGGGGCGCGCTGGAGGAGGCGGCGGATCTGCTGGGTGCGGTCCGTCCGGTGGAGGCGGCCCGGCCGGTGGAGCGGGGCCGGCGCTCGGTCGACATGCTGCTCGGTATGGTCGCGCTGGCCCGGGGCGACGTGATCGCGGCGCACGAGCACCTGCTGGTGGCGCTGCGCTCCCGGATGGGCCACGGCTACCACGGCCTGGCGTGCGAGACGCTGAACGCGATCGCGGTGCGCTGCGCGGCCGGCGGGGACCAGTTGACCGCCGCTCGGCTGTTCGGGGCGGCGCAGGCGACGCGGGCCAGCATGCGGTCCACGCCGGGCATCTACGGCGGCTACTGGGACGACCAGCAGGCGGAGCTGCGTGGGGTGCTGGGTGACGCGGCCTTCGACGACGCGTACGGAGAGGGCGCCGAGCTGGGGTTGGACGAGGCGGCGGCGCTGGCGCTCGACGTGGAGCATCCGGACCTGGCGGCGGATTCGACCCGGTTCAGCACCGGGCTGTCCCAGCCGGCGCCGCGTCGTCCCGCCGAACCCGACCGGTACCCGGCCACGCGGACCGAACGCGCCTGACCCCACCCTCCAGCGTTGTTGATCAAGAGGTTTGCGTCAGGAAGCGGGCTTCCGATGACCGAAACCTCTTGATCAACGCGGCCAGGAGGCGGGGTGGGGTGGGTGGGTTTAGCGGGCGGCGGCGCGGCGCTCGGCGTCGGCCTTCATCCGGGCGGCACGGTCGATGTCGGCCTGCTGCACGGCCGCCACCGAACCGAAGATGCTGACCGCCTGGTAGTAGGTCCAGGCCAGGCTGTAGCAGGCGGGCCGGACGACCGCGTTGTACGTGGCGCAGACCCGCTTGAGGTCCTCGTAGAAGGCGCTGTCCAGCCGGGACTTGTTGGCGGAGAACTGACCGACCGACTTGTAGTTGCGGTAGCCGAAGTCGTGTCGGTAGCAGCCCAGGTTGAAGGTGAACCCGAGCGGGTTGTCGGGGCTCGACGAGCAGTAGTCGGTGGACCAGTTGAAGTTGTACTCGGCCCAGGGTGCCCGGTTGACCCGGGCGTTGTTCCAGGAGTTGTAGCTGCTCGCGCTGGTCTGGGTCCAGCTGGAGAGCACCGAGAGTCGCTGTGCGGGGGTGACGGCGGCGGCGGGGGAGGCGACGGCGAGGGTGGCGAGCAGCGCGAGCGCGCCCGAGGCGAGCAGGGTGGCGAGACGTCGGGACACGGGTTACCTCCGCGGGGGTGAGCGGGCGGGGCGGTAAGTTACCGGCGGGTTACCGGATGTCGATCAGTGTCGATCAACTGATCAACTCATCGGTATGTGTCTCGCGAACTATTGGTGACATACGTTGAAACAGACGAATGCCCCGGGTGCTCGATGGCACCCGGGGCACTCGGCGAGGGCCGTACGGTCAGCGCAGAACGAAGGCCGGCGGGCTCGCCGGGCTCTCGTTGGCCGACCGGTCCAGCGCGGTCACCTGGTAGGTGTACCGCCGGCCGGGCTCGGCCGACGTGTCCACCCAGGACTGCGCCCCACCGGCCGTGGCGCGGACGGTGTCGACCAGGTGCGATGCGTCCGCGATGCCGCACCGACCGGGCAGCGTGGTGCCGTCGAACCGGTAGATCGCGTACGAGGTGGCAGTGCCGAACGGCCCGGCGCCGTCGGCGGGCTGACGCCAGGTCAGCCGCACTCCGTCGGCGTTCCGGGTGGCCTTGGTGACCACCGGGAAGAGCAGCGGCTTGGACGGCAGGTGCGGCATGGCCGGCACCAGCGCCGGGCGGGAGTAGTGCTCGGCGGCGTAGATGTCGGTGGCGCCGAGCCGGTTGGCCCGCACCTGTACGGCGGAGAAGTGCACGTTGCCCTGCACCTCCGGGTACGCCTGGTTGAGCGTCAGGTGGTCGGACAGTTCCTGCGGGTTCTGCCAGAACGGCCCGTACGCCGCGTCGCCGCTCTTGTAGTCGGCCTGGCCGATGTAGAGCTGGACGCGGGTCCCGCGCACCGTCTCGGCCCACCACGGCACCAGCCGGGCGTAGTCGGCCGCCGGGTACTGGCCGATGTACCAGTAGAGCTGCGGCACCACGTAGTCGATCCACTCCTGCTTGACCCACTTACGGGTGTCGGCGGAGATGATGTCGTACGACTGGCTGCCGGTGGTGTCCGAGCCGAGCGGGTCGGCGGCCTTGTTGCGCCAGATGCCGAACGGGCTGACTCCGAACTTCACCCACGGCTTCACCGCCTTGATCTTGCCGTTCATCTCCTGGATCAGCAGGTTGATGTTGTCCCGCCGCCAGTCGGCCCGGTCGGTGAAGCCCCGGTTGTACGCCGCGAAGGTGGCGTCGTCCGGCACCTGGTGGGTACCGCTGGGGTAGGGGTAGAAGTAGTCGTCGAAGTGCACGCCGTCGATGTCGTACCGGCTGACCGCGTCCATCATCGCGGTCTGCACGAACTCGCGGACCTCGGGGATGCCGGGGTTGTAGTAGAGCCGGCTGCCGGCCACGCCGGCCGGCGGGTAGGCGAAGGTCCAGTCCGGGTGCTGCCGGGCCGGGTGGCCGGGGGCGAGCAGATTGATGTCCGCGCCGGCGCCACCGGGGGCCGGCATGGAGACGCGGTACGGGTTGAACCAGGCGTGGAACTCCAGGTTGCGCTTGTGCGCCTCGTCGACCAGGAACGCCAGCGGGTCCCAGCCCGGGTCCTGCCCGCGTACGCCGGTCAGGTACTCCGACCAGGGCTCGTACGGGGAGGGCCACAGCGCGTCGGCGGTCGGGCGGACCTGCACCACGACCGCGTTGTGGTTCAGCCGCTCGGCGAGGTCGAGCAGGCCGCGATACTCGGCCTGCTGGGCGGCGACCCGGTCCGGGTCGGTCTGAGATGCCTTGCTGGGCCAGTCGATGTTGACGACCGACGAGATCCACATCGCCCGGAACTGCCGCTTCGGGGTGGCCGGGTCGGTGCTGCAGGCGGCGGTGGTGGCGGTGCCGGCCGCGGCGGGCGCGGCGCTCGCGGGGGTGGCGGTGACGAGCGTGCCGAGCAGGGCTGCGACCAGCCCGGCGGCTCCGAGCCGAGTTGCCTTCATGCGGTGTGTCCCTTCGTTGGGGCTCCCGGGTGTTCAGCGCGGCACTCCCGGCAAGATTCGCCGCTGGCTATCTGCCGCTGGAAGGAAATTTTCACACTCGGGTCGTTATCGCAAGGGTTCGCACGCGCTCGATTCGCCCGCCGGGCATCGGGTCGTTCCGCGCCGTTGCTCATCGTGGCGGAGGTCGCACTCGGTGTGAAGGATGGTTGCCGCGGTTGACAGCTCCCGTGGGTGGGTAGCAACGCCGGTCACCGGCCGCCACGGTGGTGGTCGCACGGTGGGAGGAGTGAGCACGACGGCCGGCCTGGGTTGAAGAGGCGGCTCGGCGCGGTCGACCTCACCGGCTTCGGCATCGGCATCGTGATCGGCACCGGGGCTGGTCCCGCCGTCGATCGCGGCGGTGCACCCGCGCTGGGGCACCCCGTACCGGATCTCGGCGATCATGACGGTCACGGTCGCGCTGCTGGCCGGCTTCCTGCCGCTCTCCGCCCTGGCCGACCTGGTCAGCATCGGCGCGCTGTGCGCGTTCGTGCTGGTCTCGGTCGCGGTGCCGATCCTGCGCCGCAAGCGTCCGGACCTGGAACGGCCGTTCCGGGTGCCGTTCTCCCCGGTGCTGCCGATCGTCTCCGCGCTGGCCTGCTTCTACCTGATGCTCAACCTGTCGGTGGAGACCTGGCTGCGGTTCCTGGCCTGGATGCTGCTCGGCGGGCTGATCTACTTCGGCTACGGCTACCGCCGCAACCGGCTGGCCCGGCACGAGCCCGCCGTCGCCCCGGCCCCCCGCGAGCCGGCCGCCGACAGCTGAGCCCGAACGTGCGCAGGGGCCCCTCGCGATCGCGAGGGGCCCCTCCTCGCGTACGTGTCAGGGACGGGGCTGGGGTTCGCCCGTCGGGCCCTTGAGGACCGGCTTGCCGTCGACCCAGGTCACCTCGTCCAGCCAGGTCTGGCGGCCGGGGTCGACGCTGCCCTCCTGGCCAGGCGGCCAGGCGTGGTACAGCAGCCAGGTCCGACCGTCCTTGACCACCATCGAGGCGTGCCCGGGGCCGGAGGCGGCTTCGCTGGTCTTCAGGATCGGGTTCTCGGCGGCCTTCACGCACGGACCGGTCGGGCTCTCGCAGATTGCGTAGCCCTCGGCGTACTCGGCCCGGTCGTAGGCGTTCGCGGCGAAGAAGAGCAGCAGCCGACCGTCCTGGCGCTGGAAGAACGGCCCCTCGATCAGGGTGCCCTCCCACGGCTCGGTCTGCTTGAGCAGCTTCGTCGGCTCACCGACCAGCGTCAGGCCGTCCTCGGCGAGGCGCTGCGACCACAACCAGGTGTCCACCCCGATCGCGTTGCCGTCGTTCTTCCACAGCAGCCAGAGGCTGCCGTCGGTGTCCCGGAACGGGCTGGCGTCGATCGCTCCGCCCAGCTCCGCCTGGCAGATCAGCGGGCCGGCCGAGTCGTCCCGGTACGGGCCCTGCGGCGCGCTGGCCACCGCCCGCCCGACGCACTGCCGCCCGGACTCCCGACCGGCGACGGTGTAGTAGAGCAGGAACTTCTCCGGTGCCAGCTGGATCGCCTCCGGCGCCCAGGTCTTGCCGGCGTCCGCCCAGTCCGGCAGGGCCGGCAGGGCGTCCCCGGCTTCGGTCCAGTCGACCAGGTCCGTGGAGGTCAGCACCGGGACGTTGCGGCCTCCGGAGTTGGTGTGGAACAGGTACCAGGTGTCGCCCACCTGGATCGCCTGCGGGTCCGGAGCGTCCGTGCTGATGACGGGGTTGGTGAACATCCTGGAGCCGCCTCCGTTGCTGTTGTCGATGGATTCGTCGCCGTCGGAACAGCCCGTGACGAGCAGCGCGGCGGCGAGGGTGATCGCCGCCGCGCCGCGTCGCCGGGTGGTTGCCCGGGTCATCCCTTCAGACCGCTGCGGGAGACGCCCTGGATGATGTGCCGCTGGGCCAGCACGAAGAGGATCAGCACCGGCAGGCTGGCCAGCACCGCACCCGCCATGATCACCGGATAGTCGGTGACGTACGACCCCTGGAGCAGGCCCAGGCCCGGCGGCAGGGTGAGCTTCTCCGGGCTGAACAGCACGAAGATCGGCCAGAGGAAGTCGTTCCAGTTGGTGAGGAACGACAGGACGGCCAGGGTGGCCAGCGCCGGCTTGGACAACGGCAGCACCACCCGGAAGAAGATCTGCCACTGGTTGGCGCCGTCCAGCGTGGCGGCCTCCTCCAGCTCGTTGGGGAGCGAGAGGAAGAACTGCCGCAGGAAGAACACCCCGAACGCGCTGGCCGCGCCCGGCACCACCACCACGGCGAGGGTGTCGATCCAGTTGAGCTGGTCGACGATCAGGAAGTTCGGGATGAGCAGCGACGTCGGCGGGATGAACAGCGTCCCGACGATCAGCGCGAAGGTCACCCCGCGCCCCCGGAACCGCAGCCGTGCCAGCGAGTACGCGGCCATCGAGGCGGTCACCAGCACCAGCAGCGAGTGCAGCGTGGCGACCAGCATGCTGTTGAGGAACCAGCGCAGGACCGGGTTGGCCGTGTTGTTCAAGATCTGCTCGTAGCCGTAGCCGGCGAGCGGATTCGGTAGCCAGCTCGGCGGGATCTGCTGGGCGGCGGTGTAGGTCTTCAGAGAGGTGATGACCATCCACACCAGCGGGGTCAGGAAGATCAGGGCCAGCGCCACGAGGGTGGCGTAGAGCACGATCCGGCTCGCGGCCGCGGAACCGCGGCTGGTCCGCGTGGGCGTCGTCATGGCGGTCCCCTCAGTCTTCCTTGTAGCGGAAGAGGCGGAAGTTGGCGATGCTCACGACCGCCAGCATCAGGGCGAACACGATGCTCATCGCGGCCGCGCGGCCGGCGTCGTTGTCCCGCAGGCCCTCCTCGACGATGAACCAGACCACCGTCCGGGTCTCCGTGCCGGGCGCCCCCTGGGTGATCAGGAACGACTGGCCGAACATGTTCGCCGAGGCGAGCACGGTCGTGGTGATCACGAAGAGCAGCACCGGGCGCAACCCGGGCAGGGTGACGTTGCGGAACCGCTGCCAGGCGCTGGCGCCGTCCATTCGGGCAGCCTCGTACAGCTCCGGCGAGATGTCCTGCAGACCGGCCAGGTAGATCACCGCGTTGAAGCCGGAGGTCCACCAGACCGTGACACCAACCAGCGAGATCCACGCCCACGGCATGTTGGTAACCCAGGGGGTGTCCGCGGGCAGCCCGACGGCGCCGGCGAGCCGGTTGACCAGGCCCAGGTTGGCATCGAGCAGGAACCGCCAGAGCAGGCCGACCACCGCCACACCCAGCACGTACGGCGCGAAGTAGATCGCCCGGAAGAAGGTCCGACCCGGGAAGGAACGGTTCAGCAGCAGCGCCAGCCCGAGCGGTACGACCACCAGCAGCGGCACCGACAGCACCGTGAAGATCGCGGTGGCCCGGACGCTCTCCCACCAGTCGCCGTAGATGGCGGAATCGCTGGAGAACAGGTCCTTGTAGTTGTCCAACCCGATGAACGGCCGGTTGGGCAGCTGGAAGTCCCACTGGTGCACGCTGAGCCAGAGGCCGAGGACGATCGGCAGCAGGCCGAAGACCCCGAACAGGACCAGGTAGGGGGCGAGGAACAGATATGGCGTCGCCCGTCCGGTCCGGCCCGCCGAGGCGCCCCGGCGGGCTGCGTTGGCCGCCGGGGGCGGCGCGTCACCGCGCGCCGCCCCGACCTCGATCACGTCCGCCACGAGCTATCAGCTCCCGTACTTCTTGCGGTTGTCCTCGAGCTGCCTGTTGGCCTTCGCGACCCCGTCGTCCAGCGCCTGCTTGGGCGACTTCTTGCCCAGCGCGGCCTCGTTGAACGAGTTGTAGAAGGTCGTCATGACCTCGCCCAGGCTCGGGGCCGCCGGCGGGAAGGCCGCGTACTCCAGCTCGGGGGCGAGCGACGAGATCTCCGGCAGCGCCTTGAACTCGGCGCCCTCGCGGACCGCCTTACGGGCCGGCACCTGGCCGCCCTTCGCCCAGTCCAGCGAGTGCTCGCTCAGCCAGTTGATGAAGACCTTCGAGCCGGAGACCTTGTTGGCGTCGTTGGCCCGCTGCTTCACGATCGTGAAGTTGTGCGAGTTGGCCCAGGCCGCAGGCTTGCTGCCGATCTGGGGCAGCGGGGCGACACCCCACTGCACCTCCGGGCTCTTCTTCAGATCGTTGATCTGCCAGATGCCGTTCCAGGTGAAGGCGTTCTTGCCGCTCTTGAACGCCAGGTAGTCGGCGTCCTGGCCGACGTTGGCTGGCGAGTAGCCCTGCCTGATCATGTCGACCAGCCAGGTGCAGGCCTCGACGGCCGGGTCGGAGTTGAAGGTGGCCTTGGCCACGTCGGCGTCGAAGAGCGTGGCGCCCCACTGGTTGAGCAGCGAGTAGAAGGTCATGCCGCCGGTGAACTGGAACGGGCTGACCCAGAAGCCCTGCACGCCGGCCTTCTTCAGCTCGGCCAGCGCTGCGACGTACTCGTCCTTGGTCGTCGGCGGCTTGTTCGGGTCCAGGCCGGCCTTCTGCATGACGGTCTTGTTGTAGTAGAAGCCCAGCGGGTGCATGTCCAGCGGGATGCCGTACCGCTTGTTGTTGTAGAGCCCGCCCTTCCACACCGTGGGGGCGAAGTCGCCCTCGGCGAGCTCCAGGTTCTTGGCCACGTCGTCCAGCTCGGTGATCACGCCACGGGCGGCGAAGGTGGCGAGCTGGTCCATGTGCATGACCGCGATGTCCGGGCCGTTGCCGCTGGAGGCCGCGCCGGGGAGCTTGTTGTAGTAGTCCTCCCACTGGTACGTGGCCACCGACACGGCGATGTTCTTGTGCTCGGTGTTGAACTGGTTCACCAGCGCCTTGAAGATGTCGCCGTCGCCGCCGGTGAAGCCGTTCCACAGCTTCAGGTCGACCTTGGGGCCGGTGTACTCCTTGCCGCCGTTGCCGGCGGCCGGACCGGAGCTGCTGTCACCGTCGCCGCCGCAGCCGGCGAGGGTCAGCGAGGCAGCGGCACCGAGTCCGAGACCGAGGCCGAGCAGGCGACGCCGACTCATGTCGTTCTGGATCATGCTGGTTCTCTCCTTGAGGGGGACGGAATGAATTGTGCCTGGTCAAACCCGGTACGACATCAGGCGCCGGCCGGGCCGAAGCGCAGCACGCTCCAGGACACGGCGGGCAGGCGCACAGTGCACCGGCCGCCGTCGGGGGTGGGGGTGGGCAGTTCCCGGGGCGTCACCCGGTCGGGCTCGGCCTCGGTGTTGATCGCCGACGGGTCAGACCCGGCGGCGAGACTGACGAATGACAGACCGGACATTCCCGGCAGGCCACGCAGGTCGATCTCCAACGGCAGGTCCTCCTCGCCGCGGTTGACCGCGAAGACGCTCAGCTCGCCGGTCTCCTCGTCGTGCACGGCGACGGTGTCGAGCACCGGCACGTCCCCGTACTTCTTCGTGTCGTAGCGCGGCGACACCGGCTCGGTCCGCAGCACGGTGCCGCGGGCGTACCGGGCGGTCAGCGCGAACGGGTGGAAGATGCTCTGCCGCCAGGCCGGGCCGCCGTTGCGGGTGCGGATCGGCGCGATCACATTGGCGAGCTGGGCCTGGGCGGCCACCCCGACCCGGTCGGCGTGCCGGAGCAGGGTGATCAGCAGGTCGCCGACGACCACCGCGTCGACCGCGGTGAAGTTGTCCTCGATCAGCGCCGGGGCCTCGACCCAGCCGCGCCTGTCCAGGTCGGCCTGGAGGCGGGACTCGTACCAGACGTTCCACTCGTCGAACGAGATCTTCAGCTTGCGCTTGTGCCGCTGCTTGGCGGCCACGTGGTCGGCGGTCGCGACCACCTCGGTGATGAAGTTGTCCATGTCGACGGCCGAGGCCAGGATGCTCGCCTGGTCGCCGTCGGACGGGTCGTAGTAGGTGTGCGCCGAGATGTAGTCGACGTGCTCGTAGGTGTGCTCCAGCACGGTCGCCTCCCAGGAAGCGAACGTGGGCATCCGCCGGTTGGAGCTGCCGCAGGCGATCAGGCTGATCGACGGGTCGACCATCTTCATCGCCCTGGCGGCCTCGGCGGCCAGCCGGCCGTACTCGTCGGCGGTCTTGTGGCCGACCTGCCACGGGCCGTCCATCTCGTTGCCCAGGCACCACAGTCGCACCCCGTACGGGTCCTCCGCGCCGTGCTTGCGTCGCAGGTCGGAGAGCTGCGTGCCGCCCGGGTGGTTGGCGTACTCCAGCAGGTCCAGCGCCTCCTGCACGCCGCGGGTGCCGAGGTTCACCGCCATCATCGGCTCGACACCGGCCTCGGCGGCCCAGGTCATGAACTCGTCCAGCCCGAACGCGTTCGTCTCGATCGTCTTCCAGGCCAGGTCGAGCCGGCGCGGCCGGTCGCCGACGGGGCCCACCCCGTCCTCCCAGCGGTAGCCGGAGACGAAGTTGCCGCCCGGGTAGCGGACCACCGAGACGCCCAGCTCCCGGGTCAGCTCCAGCACGTCGCCGCGCAGGCCGCGCGAGTCGGCGCTGGGGTGGCCTGGCTCGTAGACCCCGCCGTAGACGCATCGCCCCATGTGCTCGACGAAGGAGCCGAAGAGACGTCGGTCGGCGGGGCCGATCGCGAAGGCTGGGTCGATCGTCAGCTGCGCGGTCCGCAAGGGGTGCCACCTTTCCTCATTGCCGGTGCCGGGTGACCGCAGTCACCGCCCACCCGGCCTCCCTGCTTTCTACAACGTTGTAGGCAACGTTGTAAAGGGCTGGTGACGGGGTAGGGTGCGGAGTGTTACATCGGGGAGGTTGCGGAGTGCGACACAGGCTCAAGGATGTGGCCGAACGGGCAGGCGTGTCGGTGAAGACGGTCTCCAACGTGGTCAACGGCTACGTGCACGTCCGGCCGGACACCCGGGCCCGGGTCGAGGAGGCGATCGCCGAATTGAACTACCGGCCCAACCTCTCCGCCCGCCACCTGCGCAAGGGGCGCACCGGCGTGATCGCGCTGGCGGTGCCGGAACTGGACATCCCGTACTTCGCCGAGCTGGCCCGCTACGTGGTCACCGCGGCCGCCGACTTCGGCTGGACGGTGCTGATCGACCAGACCGGCGGTGGGCGCGAGCAGGAACGGGTGGTCGCCTCCGGCATCACCGACCACCTGATCGACGGGCTGATCTTCAGTCCGTTGGCGCTCACCGCGGACGACCTGGCCGGCCTGGACAACAGGCCGATGGTGCTGCTCGGCGAGCGCGTCGACCACGGCCCGGCGGATCATGTGGTGATCGACAACGTGGGCGCGGCGCGGGAGATCACCAGCCACCTGATCGGGCTCGGCCGGCGCCGGATCGCCGCCATCGGTTCGCAGCGCACCCCGGAGGGCGCCAGCGCCCGACTGCGCCTGACCGGCTACGCCGACGCACTGCGCGCCGCCGGCCTGGACTACGACGAGGCCCTGGTGGCGCCCGCGCCGGCCTGGCACCGCGCGGACGGCGCGGCCGCCATGCGCGGCCTGCTCACCTCCGGGGTACGCCCCGACGCCGTCTTCTGTTTCAACGACACGCTCGCCCTGGGTGCCCTGCGCGCCCTGCACGAGGCCGGCCTGCGGGTGCCCGAGGACGTGGCGGTGGTCGGCTTCGACGACATCGAGGACGGCCGGTTCTCGATCCCCACGCTGACCACCGTCGCCCCGGACAAGGCGCAGATCGCCCGGCTCGCCGTCGAACTGCTCGCCGAACGCCTCGACGGCGACCGCACGGCCCCCGCCCGCGAACTCTCCGCCCCCTACCGCCTGGAACTCCGCGAATCCACCCACCTCCCCCTAACCCCGGCCCAGCTCGGGGTGTGCGGGCGGGGTGGGGGTTAATTGAAGAAGCGGGCCAGGTGGGGTTGGGGGGCCGGGTCGGCGTCGGGTGGTAGTGGGGTCAGGTCGGCGAAGATGGAGGCGCCGTCGCAGCCGGCGTGCAGTGGGTACCAGCGCGGCGTGCCGGGCGGCCGGAGTTGGCAGATCCCCTTGAACGTCTGCACGTCCATCAGCCGGACGTGGGTCGGGTCCGCGACCGCGTTCACATGTCCCCACCAGGGGCTCATCACGTGCAGCACACCGCCCGGGCGGAGCACCCGGTGGCACTCGTCGACCAGCGGCAGGAAGTCGATCAGGTGCTCCAGGATGTGCACCGCGAAGAGGACGTCCACCGAGTTGTCGGCCAGCGGCAGCGAGCCGGAGAGGTCCGCCACCGCGTCCACCCCCGGGGCCGGGAAGATGTCCAGCCCCAGGTTGCCCGACCACTGCTTGGTCGGTCCGCAGCCGAGGTCCACCACCACGGGCGCACGCCCGCCGACGCCGACCCGGCACCACACGCCGTAGACCCCGGCCAGCCGCCCCACGAGGTCCCGGACGAGCCGCAGCTCGGTGGGCTCGGCCACCCCTCCGCTCAGGTGGGCGACACCCCGGTCGAACCGCACCTCGACCCCCAGGCCCCGCAGCCGGTCGTCGTGCCGGACCTGGTCCGCCCACGCCTGTGCGAGGAACTCGTCGATCGCCCGCAGCCGGTCGGCCGAGGGCGGAGTCTGTGCCAAAGCGACCATTCGGGCCACCTCCCGCCGCGCGTTACCCGCATCCGCGCCCGGTATGCCCCGCCCGTCGACCGGCTCGGCGGGTCTCCCGAGCGTCGGTCGGCGTGTCGCGGCGCGAGGCGGATGGCCGAGAAAGCGCTATACCTCACAGGTATAAATATGCCTCCCAGGTATAAGACTCAATCGCGCCGGTGCCGGCCGAGCCCCGGGTCGCGGCGGAGCCGCGGGGCCGCGTGCTAAGGCTTCCCGGCCGCGCTGCGGGGCCGCGTGACGGAGCGCCGCGCCGCGTGACGCAGCGTCGGGCCGCGTGATGGAGCGTCGGGACCGCGCGCCGGTGCCCGAGGGCGTTCCCCGGTGGCTGAGGACCGTGCGTCGCAGGGCAGTTCGCCCGGGGCCGGGCGGTCAGCCCGAGAAGGTGCGGCGGCCCGGCCGGCCGCCGCCACGCATCCGCTGGCGGGGAGGCGGGGCGGCCGGCTTCGGGCGCTTGAGGTGGTAGCGGTGCAACTCGTTGTGGCCGGGCAGGGACGGGTCCTCGCTCATCGCGACCAACTCCCAGCCCTGGTCGCCGGCCCGGTTCAGGTGGGCCAGCGCCGTGTCGCCGTAGGGCGTCACATCGACCATCGAGCCGTCGGGGCCGTACCAGACGAAGACGACCTCCCAGCCGAGATCGTTGGCCGCCGGTTGGCGACGGCGGATCAGTAGCGCGTACTCCCACTTGAGCATGGCGTCATTCTCACCCCGCGCCGGCCCGCCGGCACGGATCAATCCTCGGCGATCCGTCCGGCGTCGACCCGCAGCCGGCGGTTCGTCTCGATGGCGGCCAGCATCCGCCGGTCGTGGGTGACCAGCAGCAGCGTGCCCGGGTAGCTGGCCAGGGCCGCTTCGAGCTGCTCGATGGCCGGCAGGTCCAGGTGGTTGGTGGGCTCGTCGAGTACCAGCAGGTTGACCCCGCGCCCCTGGAGCAGGGCCAGCGCCGCCCGCGTCCGCTCGCCGGGGGACAGGGTGGCCGCCGGCCGTGGCACGTGCGCCGCGCGCAGCCCGAACTTGGCCAGCAGGGTCCGCGCGTCCGCCGGCGACATCTCCGGTACGGCCGCCTGGAAGGCGTCGATCAGCGGCGCGTCGCCGAGGAACAGCCCTCGGGCCTGGTCCACCTCGCCGACCACCACCCCGGGCCCGAGCGACGCGGTTCCGGCGTCCAGCGGCAGCCGACCGAGCAACGCGGCCAGCAGGGTGGACTTGCCCGAGCCGTTCGCCCCGGTCACCGCGACCCGGTCCGCCCAGTCGATCTGGAGGTCGATCGGGCCGAGGGTGAACCCGCCCCGGCGTACCACCGCGCCGCGCAGCGTGGCCACGACGGCGCCGGCGCGGGGCGCGGCGGCGATCTCCATCCGCAGCTCCCACTCCTTGCGGGGCTCCTCGACCACGTCGAGCCGTTCGATCAGCCGCTCGGTCTGCTTGGCCTTGGCCGCCTGCTTCTCGGTCGCCTCGCTGCGGAACTTGCGGCCGATCTTGTCGTTGTCGGTGGCCTTGCGGCGGGCGTTCTTCACGCCCTTCTCCATCCAGGCGCGCTGGGTGCGGGCCCGCGCTTCCAGGCCAGCCCGGGCGTCCGCGTACTCCTCGAAGTCGGCGCGGGCGTGCCGCCGCGCCACCTCGCGCTCCTCCAGATAAGCCGCGTAGCCACCGCCGTAGTGGTGCACCTGCTGCTGCGGCAGGTCCAGCTCCAGCACCCGGGTCACCGTGCGGGTCAGGAACTCCCGGTCGTGGCTGACCAGCACCGTGCCGGCCCGCAGCCCCGTGACGAACTCCTCCAACCGCTCCAGCCCGGCCAGGTCCAGGTCGTTGGTCGGCTCGTCGAGCAGGAACACGTCGTAGCGGCTGAGCAGCAGCGAGGCCAGCCCCGCCCGGGCGGCCTGACCGCCGGAGAGCCCGGTCGTCGGATGGTCCAGGTCGACCGCGAGCCCAAGGTCGGCGCTGACCTGCTCGGCGCGCTCGTCCAGGTCCGCGCCGCCGAGGGCCAGCCAGCGCTCCAGCGCGTCGGCGTACGCGTCGTCGGCGCCCGCGGCCCCGGCGGTCAGCGCCTCGGTCGCCACGTCCAGCGCGGCCTGCGCGGCCGTCACCCCGGTCCGCCGGGCCAGGAAATCGCGCACCGTCTCGCCCGGCCGCCGTTCCGGTTCCTGCGGCAGGTGCCCGACGGTCGCGGTGGGAGGGCTGAGCCGGACGCTGCCGGCCTCCACCGGCAGCAACCCGGCGAGGGTACGCAGCAGCGTCGACTTGCCGGCGCCGTTCGGCCCGACCAGGCCGACCACGTCGCCGGGGGCGACGACCAGGTCCAATCCGGCGAAGAGCGGGCGGTCGCCGTGCCCGGCGGCCAGGTCCTTGACGATCATCGTGGCGCTCATCAGGACGGCAGCCTATC
Source organism: Micromonospora sp. NPDC005163 (assembly GCF_053599835.1). Taxonomy (NCBI): domain Bacteria; kingdom Bacillati; phylum Actinomycetota; class Actinomycetes; order Micromonosporales; family Micromonosporaceae; genus Micromonospora; species Micromonospora sp. NPDC005163. The sequence goes on along the minus strand of NZ_JBSFYP010000023.1, from coordinate 6,646 downwards.
CGGCCGCCGGCATACGGCCGGGCGGCAGCGGGCAGACTCAACGACGTGGTGACCACACTGGCGATCGACTGCGGTGGCGGGGGCATCAAGGCGTCGGTACTCGACGAGGCCGGCACGATGCGGGCCCGGCCGCTGCGGGTGCCGACCCCGTACCCGCTGCCGCCTGAGCTGTTCGTCCGAACCCTGCTCGACCTGGGCGGGCGGCTGCCGGCGGCCGACCGGCTCACCGTGGGCGTGCCCGGGATGATCCGGCACGGAGTGGTGGTGACCACACCGCACTACGTGACCCGCAGCGGACCACGCAGCCGGGTCGATCCGGACCTGCTCGCCGAGTGGTCCGGCTGGGACGCGCGGGGCGCGCTGGCCGACGCGTTCGGGGTGCCGGCGCTGGTGCTCAACGACGCCGAGGTGCACGGCGCCGGGGTGGTCGCCGGCACCGGATGCGAGCTGGTCCTGACCCTGGGCACCGGGCTGGGTAGCGCCCTCTTCGACGGCGGGGTGCTCGCCCCGCACCTGGAGTTGTCCCACGCGCCGGTGCGGTGGGGCACCACCTACGACACGTACGTGGGCGAGCCGGAGCGCCGCCGGCTCGGCGACGCCTTCTGGTCCCGGCGGATCCGGCAGGTGGTGGACGGGCTCCGCCCGGTGTTCCGTTGGGACCGGCTCTACCTGGGCGGGGGCAACTCCCGGCTGATCCGGCCCGAGCAGCTGGCCCGGATGGGCGACGACGTCGTCGTGGTGCCGAACACCGCGGGGATCGTCGGCGGCGTCCGCGCCTGGGAGCTGTCCACCGGACGCCGGGACGCCCGCACCTGACCCGCCGAGGGTGGAAAGAGACCCGGGGAACAGTCGCCAAACGCCCAGCGTTGTGCCAGCGTCGGAACAGTGACGGCGCGCGACCCGAGGAGGTGGGCAGATGGATCTTCTGGCGGACTACCGGCGGGCGACCATGTTCTTCGAAACAGGTGATCCGAGCGGAGCGGCCCGACTGCTGGAGCCGATCGTGGACGCCGAACCCGGCAACGCGGCGGTCCGGCAGCTGCTGGCCCGGGCGTACTTCCAGTCGGCTCAGCTCAACCGGGCCGAGGAGCAGCTGCGGGAGCTGGTCGACCGGGACCCGAGCGACCACTACGCGCACCACGTGCTGGGCCGGACGCTGGAGCGGCTGAACCGGCACTCGGACGCGCTGCGGCACCTGCGGATCGCCGCCGCGATGTACGCGGCCAACGACGACTACCGGGTCGCGCTGGAGCGGGTGGAGACCCGCCTGGGCGGTACGCGCTGAACGCGGACCGGTGACGTGCACGGGGCGGCCCTTCGGGGCCGCCCCGTCGTCGTCCGGCGGGCGCCCCGCCTGGCGTGCCTAGGATGGCGGACATGGGACCTGACCGGCCGGGGGCTGCGGCATGAAGCTCAAGCTGGACCTGCACGAGATCTTCAACAAGGGCCAGGACATCGACCGCGCGTTACGCGGGATCATGGACGAGGCGGTGGCGAAGAAGGCCACCCTCGTGGAGATCATCCCGGGCAAGGGATCGGGCCAGCTCAAGAAGCGGGTGCTGCGGTTCCTCGACCAGAAGGACGTCAAGCAGCTCTATCACCGGGTGGAGAAGGACTCCAAGAACTTCGGCCGACTCTTCGTGCACTTCCGCTGGAAGTAGAGACGGCGTGGCCTCTGACCTGCGTCTCAGGGCGCTGCCAAGGCCGACGAACCATGATCATGCCGTGTCCAGGCCGTCAAGGGCTTGCGGAGCGCCTTCGCCGGCCTGGTCTCCACCGAGTGCCTTGTCGATGGCCCGGCGGGTGCGATCCTCGCTGGCCGGCAGTAGGTGGGTGTAAGTCCGGAGGGTGAAGCCCGGGTCCGCGTGGCCCAGGTAGGCCGACAGAGCCTTGATGCTCTCTCCGGCGTCCAGGAGGACCGAAGCGTAGGTGTGCCGCAGGACGTGCATCCCGTTGTGTCGGTCATCGGGGATGCCGGTCGCCCGGATCGCGGGCTTCCAGACGCCGGAGTTGAACATCGAGCGGGACAGCGCCAGGCCGGCGGGTGTCGTCAGGTACAGCTCTACGGTTCGCGGTTCGCCGGTCAGCGTCTCCCACGGCAGGGTCACCGCAATTGGCGGGCAGTCTCGCGTGTGTTGCTCCAGCCTGCCGGCCACCGAGTCCGGCAACGGGACCTCGCGGGACCTGCCGCCCTTTGGCGGGGCGAAGATCAGCGAACCGCGAACGAGTTTGATCTGCCGAGTGACCCGCGAGGAGACCGGCATCAGCGTCGAAGTGTCTGGGATGGTTGGTGTCTACTCCGATCCTGGCCACGTCATCGAGTACTCAGACGGCGAGGTACGGCAGCAGTTCTCGCTCTGCTTCAGTGCCGTACCGGTCAGCGGCACACCGACCCCGAGCGACGAGTCACATGACGTCCGGTGGGTGGCCCGCGACGAGCTGGCCGCGCTCGACATTCACCCGTCGACCCTGCTGCGCATCACCCACGGCTACAAGGATCGTCCCGAGCCCTATATCGGCTGATGGACGCCGCCGACCAGACGGTGCTGAGTCCGCCGCACGGCAGCGACCATTTCTGGTTCCGCCCGGCAAATGAAGCGGGTCACCAGGTGCTCCGGCCCGTACCGCGAACGGATCTCCGCCAGCCGCTCCAACACCTCGAAATCCTGGCCATCCGGCCCGGTCGTCATGTCCGAGCAGCAGAGAGCGTCGGTCACCGCGGTTTCCTCCCGAGGGAACTCGGCAGCAAGAACCTCGCCTAGCCCACGCTCCTCAGCTTCCAGCCACGCACAGGAATGATGGGCCACCAGGGCGGCAATCCGCTCGTTGAACCGCTCACGGCGCAGCCAGCGACCACCATCAAGCGAGTGAAAGCCGGTGTCGACCAGGTCAGGGCTGTAGCCCACATCGTGCAACCACGCCGATGCTACAAGCACCTCTCGATCCTCGGCCGGTACCGCTGAGCTGATCCTGTCCGCCTTGGCAGCGACCGCTTGGACGTGACTCCATCGACGGGGCAACGGCGTCTCCAACAGGTGTCGCGCAACTTCCCGGGCGGTGTCGACGAGGGCGGCCATGTCGCCAGGCTACGGAGCGACCCAGCCCGCGCACCATCCCGTGTCCAGTCGCTGGCCAGGCGAGGGCGGCCGGGCTGCCGGCGCGTCTAGTCCCACCACACGCTTGACGAATCCGTCCCAGAACATGCACGAAAGTCCGCCTTGATTACTCGATCATCCTGAGTACCTTCAGTGACCATCGAGCGGTGGTGACGGTGGGCTTACGCACCCATCCGCTCATGTGCGACACCCACGTGCGACTGCTGACCCGCTTGATGGAGACACACATGGACGTGGCCTGGACCGCGATCGATCCCGAGAGTGGCGACCTGGCCGCCACGGAGACCCGGTCTAACGCCGACGGGTTCATGTCCCGGCTTCAGCACCTTCTGCGCGCCGGGGAGGGATACACGGAGGTGCGCCGCGTCGAGGTGGACTACCCCCTCCTAACGTTCTCGTTCAGAGGGGACTACGGGGTCATGCACCTGTTTGAGTCGCCAGACGACTGCCGCCTTCTCCGTGGGGATGGAAGGCTGCCCGCGATGAGAACCATCGACGTGCCGGTGTTCGGCGGCGACTGCACATTCTCGGGTGACTTCGTCTCCAGCGTGGCGACGGCAATGGCGGCGATCACGGCATTCATCGAAGGTGCTCCAGCCGAACGACTCGGAGAGTGGGTTCGGCTCTGAGCCAGCGCAGTGCCGTCTTGGTCGTCAGCACCGCTTGATCAGCGTCGCGCTCGTGCTGCGATGAGCCGGCCCTGCCGCGGACCGTAAGGGTCTCCGGGATCGTCCTGAGGATCATGTCAAGCGTCTGGTGGGACGCGAATGCCAAGCATCGGCCGTGACACGACAGGCCGACCGCCGGCGATGTTGTGCAAACTTTCTGTACGTCTTCAAGGCGGCCCGAGACGGGCCGCACGCGCCGCCGCCTGGGCGCGCGTCTGACCCCTCCCTTAGCCGGTCGGGGCCAGCCACGCCATCGCCCGTCGGCTGGCGCGGAGAGCGGGAAGCCCAGGGGCCGCCGCTGACGGTAGCGCCGAGGGTCGTTGAGGTTCGTGGGCCGGCAGCCGGCCGGGCCGCGCCCGATCGGCGCGGCGCAGGGAAGGGCACGCCGGGTCCGCGCGGCGGGTCGGGGCGGCGGGTTGGTCGCGGTTATCGCGCCTCCGGCGGGGGCGCAACGACTCGGAGATGGCCGGGGGTCCGTCGGCGGGTCGCGGTCCGTGGGTGGTTGCGCAGGGCCATCCCGCCAGCCGTCGACCCGGGCGAGCCGAGCAAACCACCACCCGGCCCGCCAGCGCCCGAACTTGCGTCAAGGCCGTCTTGACGTGGCGGACCGGGCGGCGGCCCGCTTCCCAGGAGGGCGGGTCGGCGGCAGACAGTGAGGATGGTGGGGTGGGTCGCTGGGTTGGTCTGACTCACCGGCAGACCGACGGTTGCTGTCCTCATCCCGATTCGTCGGCCAGCTCGGTGGCCCCGCGACCTGCATGTCACCGGTCAGGCGTCGTGACCTGATAGGAGCCTGTGCGAGAGGCGCCCACCACTGTGTTGTCCGCATCGCCTGACCGGTGACGTGTCCACAGGATTCTCGACGCAGACGAGAAAGGCGGACCTCACCAGCATGGCAGCCAAGAGACGATCTGTTATCGGTGGTGTTGACACCCATCGGGACACGCACCACGCCGCCGTCATCGACAGCACGGGCGGCCTCCTGGCCGACGCCGAGTTCCCCGCAACCACCGCCGGCTACGCAGACCTGCTGGCCTGGATGCGCTCCTTCGGCCGGGTAACTGCCGTGGGAGTCGAGGGCACCGGCAGCTACGGCGCTGGCCTGGCCCGCTACCTGACCAGCAAGAAGATCGCCGTCGTGGAGGTGGACCGGCCCGACCGCCGTGCCCGCCGCAATCACGGCAAGTCAGATCCGATCGACGCCATCGCCGCCGCCCGGGCAACCCTTGCAGGCACCGCGATGGGCACGCCGAAGACCCGCACCGGGCCGGTCGAGGCCATCCGCGCCCTGCGGGTCGCCCGCCGAGGAGCGGTCAAAGCCCGCACGGCCGCCCTGAACCAGATGCGCGGCCTGGTCGCCGCCGCCCCCGAACCTCTGCGAGCCCACCTGACCAGGACCAGCGCCGCCACGCTGGTCAGCCGGTGCGCTGCACTGATCTACGACCCGGCCACACTCCAAGAACCGGAGCACGCCACCGCCGCAGCCCTGGTCGGACTCGGACGCCGGGTCACCGCCCTCACCGACGAGATCACCCTCCTCGACCGACAGGTGACACCCATCGTCGCGAAGGCGGCACCCCGCACCACAGCCCTGTTCGGCGTCGGCCCCGACGTCGCCGCGCAGCTGCTCACCACCGCCGGGGACAACCCCGACCGGCTGCACTCCGAAGCCGCCCTCGCCCACCTCTGCGGCGCAGCACCCATCCCCGCCAGCTCAGGAAGGGTGCGCCGCCACCGCCTGCATCGAGGAGGCGACCGCGGCGCCAACCACGCCCTACACACCATCGCGCTCTGCCGCATGCGCTACGACCAGCGCACCCGCGCCTACGTCCACCGCCGCATCACCGAAGGCCTCAGCAAGCAGGAGATCCTCCGCTGCCTCAAGCGCTACATCGTCCGCGACGTCTACACCGCCCTGCTCGCCGACTTCGCTGCCCTCGCCCCTTGACCTCCATAGGAGCATCGGGATGGCTTGAGGATGTCGTCTAGTCTCGCTGTGTCGGCGGGGCCGCCCGGGAGCCGTTCGGCGGAGGCATCGTAATGTGGCGGGTTTTGCTCGGGCTTTTGTTGGGAGTGCTCTTCATCGTGATTGGAGCGGCCCTCGCGACTGACTATCGCGGCATCGCGACAAAGCATATAGATCTATCGATGCAGATTGTGCGTCCGCTTAGTCCCTTCCGGTGGACGGATGACCGACTGGCTCGACGCCGCGCTTTCTTCATTGTGTTCGACAGGCTCTTTGGGGTGTTGATGATATTGGCGGGCGCGGCGATGCTGGTCGGCGGCGGGCAACTGCTACTCAGCGAGCGCTTGTAGCTCAACAAGGCGTTGCCCCCGCACGTATGGCGGGCGACCCGTGGGGATGTTGTGCGGGTGGGCGAGGCGGGCGACCCTGGGTGACTAACCGAGTGACGATCGGTGCGGACGTCAGTGGACAAGCTCGGACGATGGCGGACCGCACCCCTAGGTCAAGGGCCATGGAATAGCAGCTCAGGTGGCAGTGCTGGTTGCCTGGGGGTCAAGGGGTCATCGGCCCGAATCCGGCCGTCCCGACAGCGGCCGAGTTAGCCAGGACTGGCGGTGCATCGGGTGTAGGGAACGTTGCCTAAATCGGGGAAACCGCCCAGGTCAGAGATGGCGGTGTCACCTGCCTGTGTGTAGGTGAGGGTGAAGAGGACCGGCATTGGCGCTGGGCAGGGCACGAGCACGTCGAACGTGATCGTCAACCAGGTGATGGCGCCAGGTGGGAGTGGGTGCGGGGTCCTGACGTCCATGTACGACAACTGGCCGCAGCTTCCCCATGCGCTCGTCGTTGCTCTCAGCCCGTTCAACGGAAGGACCGGTTCGATCCGGTCAAGCGTC